>JABSRT010000004.1 GCA_013214945.1 Gammaproteobacteria bacterium | reverse complement strand
TTTATATAGATGCTCAACACCTATATTGGCTCTTTTGAAGCTGAAAGTGGAGCGGAGAGGGTCCATACCATTAATTGCATTTAATAATTGACCACTTGTGCTAGTTTAAATCAACAATAAGGCTGCTCGCGCCCCTTACCTACGTCCTGTAGGCAACTGCGTACCTCTCAATCCCAATAGCCAGCTATTGGTCATTCGAGCGCCTTGTTCTTGCTAATTCCACCTGTGTACAACAGAGCCATACCAATTGGTGTAACCAGCACTTAAATAAAATTACCCAGTAACGCTCTTTTATCGCCCATCAGCATAGCTCTCACTGCCAACAGCCTGTTTTGATTCAATCAACTAGCCCACACCAGATTGTCGGAATAATACCAATAACTTCATCATTACTTTTTCTATTTGGAGCTAATCAATAAGCATAAAAAAACCCGCTGATTTTCATCAGCGGGTTTTTTGGCTAAATAAGCTTAATTAAAAAGAATTACTTCTTTTTGTTAGCTTCTTTAACTTCAGCAATTACTTTTTCTGCAACGCTATTTGGACACGGTAAGTAGTGTGCAAATTCCATTGAGAACTGACCTCGGCCAGAAGTCATAGTACGTAGCGAACCGATGTAACCAAACATTTCTGAAAGAGGTACGTCTGCCTTGATGCGAACACCAGTAACACCTGCCAATTGATCTTTGATCATGCCACGACGACGGTTAAGGTCACCGATTACATCACCAACGTGGTCATCTGGAGTGAACACATCAACGTGCATGATAGGTTCGATTAACTGTGGGTTAGCTTTAGGAATCGACTGACGGAATGCGCCTTTTGCTGCGATTTCAAATGCTACAGCTGATGAATCAACTGCGTGACAAGCACCATCTGTTAAAGTAACTTCAATGTCTAGTACTGGGAAACCAGCTAGAACACCTTGGTCCATCATACTCTTGAAGCCTTTCTCGATTGCTGGGAAGAATTCCTTAGGAACGTTACCACCAACAACTTTAGAAGCGAATATGAAACCAGTACCAGGCTCACCTGGCTTGATAGTGTAGTCGATCTTACCGAACTGACCTGAACCACCAGATTGTTTCTTATGCGTGTAACTATCTTCGATTTCAGAAGTAATAGTCTCACGGTAAGCAACTTGTGGCTCACCAACTTCAAGGTCAACACCGTAAGTACGCTTAAGGATATCAACTTTGATGTCTAAGTGAAGCTCGCCCATACCAGACAGGATTGTTTCGCCTGAATCTTGGTCAGTTTCAACTTTAAACGTTGGATCTTCAGCAACCATTTTACCGATAGCAATACCCATTTTCTCAGTAGAACCTTTATCTTTAGGTTTAACAGAGATAGAGATTACTGGTTCAGGGAAAACCATTGCTTCAAGGATGATTGGGTTCTTTGGATCACAAAGTGTGTGACCAGTTTGAACGTTAGACTTCATACCAACAATCGCGATGATATCACCAGCTTGAGCTGAAGATAATTCTTTACGTTCATCGGCTTGCATTTCACACATACGGCCAACACGTTCAGATTTACCAGTCGCAGCATTCATGATGGTATCGCCTTTCTTCAGCGTACCAGAGTAAATACGTACGAACGTAAGTGCACCGAAACGGTCATCAGAAATTTTAAATGCTAACGCTTTGAAGGTTTCTTCAGTAGAAACGATAGCGAATTCACCAGTAGGCTCGCCTTCTTCATCAGTAAGCGGTTGTGGCTTAACTTCATTTGGAGCTGGTAGATAGTCAACAACAGCGTCAAGAATGTTTTGAACACCCTTGTTCTTAAATGCTGAACCACAGTAAGTTGGGAAGAAAGCCAAATCACGAGTACCCTTACGGATACAACGCTTGATGTCTTCCATTGAAGGCTCTTCACCTTCCATGTAAGCTTCCATTACGTCATCGTCCTGCTCAACAGCAGTTTCGATTAGCATTTCACGGTATTCTTCAACTTGGTCAACCATGTCAGCAGGAACATCACCTACCACGTAGTTTTCAGGCAGACCAGAGTCATCCCAAACGTATGATTTGCGAGTAAGCAGATCAACAACACCACAGAATTCGTCTTCGATACCGATTGGTAAAACCATGATTAATGGGTTAGCCGCAAGTACGTCTTCTGTTTGCTTAACTACGCGTAAGAAATCAGCACCGATACGGTCTAATTTGTTTACGAAGATGATACGAGCAACACCTGATTCGTTAGCGTAACGCCAGTTTGTTTCTGACTGAGGCTCAACACCACCAGAACCACAGAAAACACCGATGCCGCCATCTAATACTTTAAGTGAACGGTAAACTTCAACAGTGAAATCAACGTGTCCAGGAGTATCGATTACGTTTAGACGGTGATCTTTCCAAGTACATGTTACTGCTGCAGACTGGATAGTTATACCGCGCTCAGCTTCCTGTTCCATGAAGTCAGTAGTAGATTCACCATCGTGAACCTCACCTGTTTTGTGGATTTGACCGGTAAGCTTCAAGATACGTTCAGTTGTTGTTGTTTTACCAGCATCAACGTGAGCGAAGATACCAATATTTCTGTATTTTGATAAATCTGCCATTGTTTTACTCTATTAAAGTTGCGTTCTAAATTAAATAAAGGGGAGGACATTTACACGTTTTATCGCGAGTCAGCCCCTGATGGTTCTTTTATTGACGCGACATTATAATGGAATGATCTATAGATGGGAATCTTTTGTGGGAAAAAAAAGCGGACCAGCATACTCGTTCGTATAGTGGCCCGCTAAATCCGGATGAAATTTAAGATTACGTGAAATTATTTTTTGACCCAACCACCTTGACTTGATTGGATATAATGACCTTTAACGGTTTTAGCTATCGCTTTTTTTCCTGCCAGTTTGGCGATATTAGCCAAACTTATTTTATTTTTCGTTGCCAAATGACGATAAACTGTTAAACGTTTTTTATTAACGGTTAGCACCAACTTTTTAGCTTGTGTCTGCCCTTTAATCACTCCAAGATAGCCATCGGTACGTTCGCCGACCATGCCAGCTTGTTTAGCTTGCTGTAACGTCAAAGCCAACGCTGAAAAGCAAACGAATGTTGATAACAAAATTACTGAAATAATTTTTTTCATTAGAAATAACCTCTGCTCATTTAAATGAAACGGTTGCCAGCCACGTCATTAAAATAAATCCTCATCATTAAATATACTATCGAGCTCTTTATCAACTTTCACTCTAATTTCATGCTCAATTTTAACATTCAAGTTAATCACTATTGGTTTTTCTGGTACCGCCAGACGCACGGTCGGTGCACACCCAGCTAAAAGCACTGCGATGCCAATGGTGGTGATTAATATCTTCATTGTTCCTCCTTATACCAGCTTTACTCGTTAATTCTAGAAGCTGCTTTATCAGAGCAGCCTAGCGTTTTAAATCAACCAGTCGCCAAGTATTACTGCGCAATTTTCTCAATTTGTTGTGATATTTCATCACCAATCCTTAAACTACGCAACAGTTGCAATATATTTTCTTGATGAGAGTAATTAAACTCTATCGAACGTTCGAACGCTGGATTACGCCCTCGAATAGCCACTTTAATTATAGCCGAACCATCAGCTTTATAATCGATATCACTACTTAATTCGCTATAATGTAAATTTTCTAGCGCATCCCATACAAATTCTAACTGTGGCTGGCTTAACCTGAGCTGATTAACCGCTTGATTATCTTTGATCTGAATCACGCCACCACTGGCATCATTCGCTAACCGCCCACCGCTAATACTGACCTTGTTATTGACAATACGCATTGGTAGCTTGCCGTTTAATCGACCCGTCACAGTAATGCCAGACTGCTGTTGCAATTCAACCAAGGCGGCTAATGAAATGTTTTTTAGCGTTAACGTGGCATCAATTTCATCGAGATTAGACAAGTCAATCTCGCCAAAATCTAATGTCCCGCCTAATAATTCACCGGCACTGCTAAGGATCTCAAGTTTAGTTTGCTGATTTTTTTGTGAAAGCTTTGCTTTAAGTTCAAGGTTAGAAAGTGCTAATCCGACATCTAACGCTGCCAACGTAACATCGATGGCACAATCGGCGCTAAATTGCCGATTAGCTTTAAACTGACATTGCCACTTAGCGCCTAGTTGAGTCAGATATAGCTCTTGATAACTACCTTGCTCCACCATTAAATGGCCTTGCACATTAGCATTTAAACGTAACATTCCTCGATTAAACTTTCCTTGATAATTAAATATTTGATCAACTTTAGCCGTTAACACTAACTCGGGCGGCCACAATTCGATTAACGCTGGTTTAAGTGCAACTAAAGGTCGCACCGCTTGCTGAGGTAATTTCCACCGTCCCGCCACGGCTGTTGGCCGATAATCGTTCAAATGAATATGATCACGACTGGTTAGGGTTATTTGATCGCTGCGCCACCAAGAATCAATGGTTATTTTTTTCGGCGAGAAGTTTAACCGATGATCAGAATTTATCACCGGCAATGAAATGTCGCGATAATCGAGCTCACTAATAAACGAGTGCCAACGTGACTTAAAAGATAAAATATCACCATCAGCCACGATCACTTCAAATGGAACTTTGCTAGTCAGTTGCAACTGCTTAACCTCAGCTTGGGCCAATTTAACCCGAGACAGGCTTACTTTAGCCTGCTCAACCTGCAAGGTAAGTTTCGCATGTTTGCTCAAGATGCCCGCGGCTGTGACCTTAACCGACTTAATCCCCGTAACCGCACTGCTAAGACCCTTTAATTGCCAGTTGCTGCTCATATGTGTCGCAGATAACTGGCTATTGCTGAGATTTAACGCCAGTTGCGTATCTGCGGTAGTGATATTGAGTGCAACGGCTTCATTAGTTAACTGCCAGTCAGTCGGGTTATACGGCGCTACCTGCAACTGTAACTGCGCTGCTTGCGCCAAGCTGATTGATAACTGACCGCTTATCGCTAATTGTTGACACCAGTCAGCAGTTTGGCCCAACCAATCTAGCCATTGCTGACACTGAGCCTGCTTTAAGTTTAACGGCTGCTCTTGCTTAAGCTCAATATCGATCGGGTTAAGTAACAGCCCAGCATCCCAATTCAGTGATGTGTTCGCCCTTACCGTAATGCCTTGAGCCATTAACAGTTCACCGGCTACCAAGCTTAGCTCATCGAATGTCGTTGCAATTTGAATGTGTTTGGGTTGCTCAACCAACCAATTTAACTCAACGTTGGCTTGGCCTCTAAGCTGGGCTTGCGGTGGCAGTAGTTGGCGATAGCGCTCTCTCGTACCAACCAGAGGCAGCAACTGGGCTAGGTCGGCGGTAATACTAGCGTCCAGTCCTTGCTTGTTATAATAGCCGTTAAGCTTAAATATTGGTTGCTGATTAAGCCACAGCGCGGCTGATAATTTGAGTTGATTGCCAGCGCTTAGTTTGGTGTTTTTTAGGGTAATATTTTTTAGCTTGATATCGCTTAAGGCAGGGTCTTGCCACGGCGCTGGAAAATTAGTTAATTCTAATTGCAGCTCCGCCAGTTCGAGCGCTGGCAACTGACTAAAATCAAACAAACCTGACGACTTTGGGCTCGCTGACTGCTGCCGCTGTAACCAAGCAATTGAGTCAATATCGAGAGTAACTCGCGCCTGCGCTATATTTATCGCTTGCGGCCAATAGTCCGGGGTTAATATTAATGAAACATCGCTTAATAAAAGTTGTGATTTTTTCAGCCGTAAGTGCAAGGATGCCAGCTGTACTTGCCCAGCGCTAAAATGTAATCCTGCCAGTGAAATAATTTCGAGCTGATGTTGGCGTCCAAAATAATTAACGGTCGACTTAATTAGCACCAGACGATAAGTGAAAATTAGCCAGAAACCAAGCAGCAAGCTTAAAATAACACTGGCTAAAATCCAATATAATCGCCTACGTCTCACTATCTTTGCCATAAACCATCCATATAATAGCACCGCTGAACACGCTAATGTTCGATCCTTATTGCTGGTGTAATCGCATTTCTCGCTTTAATAATTCAATGATCGGTGGTGCCGACTTTAGCACCCTTAACTCACTAAATAATACCTTAACTTCTGGGTAATACAGTCTTAAATAAGCCATCCATTGCTTAATTCTATTGGAGTAATATTCGCCCTTGTCACCCGCAATTTCGAACGCAGAATAAGCTAACAATAGTTCTAATAATTGACTATAGGTCATCGGGCTAGCATTTTCTTTAATTACAGCCCCTAAATTAGGTAACGCCAGCACGCCACGGCCAACCATTAAATCGTCACATTGGCTAATACGCCGACAGTCGATGGCGTCTTGCAGGTTCCAAATTTCACCATTGGCGATAATTTTAATTTGTTGACGCTGTTTGACTTGTTCAATCATATGCCATTTGATGGTGTCGGCGCGATAGCCGTCACTTTTTGTTCGGGCATGAATGGTTAATTCGTTAGCACCGCCCTGTTCAATCGCATCGGCAATTTCAAATACCCGATTAGGATCGTCCCAGCCGAGGCGAATTTTAACCGAGAATATATGTTCAGGTGCAATAGCTTGGCGCATCTGTCGTACAATCTGGTAGATGGTTTCAGGCTCTTTGAGCAAGACAGCCCCGCCTTTGTTGCTGTTGACTATTTTACTCGGGCAACCCAAATTAAGATCGATGCCATGACTGCCAAGGTCAATCGCTCGATTGGCATTTTCGCTTAAATATTGTGGCGACTGCCCTAACAGCTGCATCCGCACAGGGACCCCAGCAGGGGTAGTACCGCCCTGCGCTAATTCAGGGCAAATACGATGAAATACCCGATCGGGCTGTAGTGATTGAGTCACTCGTAAAAATTCGGTGATACACAGATCAAAACCACCCAATTGAGTGAGCAAGTCACGCACTAGGTGATCAATTACCCCTTCTAGTGGGGCCAAGGTTAGTTTCATTATTTGGTGTCGCAGCGCAAAAAGCGCGATTCTAACACAGTTAAACAAGCTTTGGCGTAGCACCGCATTGGGTCTGTTGTACTAAAGTGTTGCCATTAGAACAGCAAGTCGCCGTAAACCCATCCGTGGGGGCTCTGGATCAGCATCCATGCTGCTCAAGCTTGCTTTATCAAACACCAACACTTTCAATGAATTATAAGTAAGCTACATGTTAGATGAACAGAGCCAGTCGCATTAGTTGCGACCAGAGCGTTTAAAATAAAACGCCAAGATTTAGTCGCGATATCGGACATGTGAAGTAAGCCGTATATGAATCTATTCACCGCGAGTTTACGTAATATGGTTCGATATCTAAATTGTAATGCGCTTGATCTGGCCACCAAAGCCTATCTGTTTAAACTCACCTAGTTAGCTGCTGGTTCGTTGCGCTGTTTAACCTCGCTTATCCAAGCATTTATCTTTTGGGTTAAAATCGCTAAGGGTAACTCGCCATCGCTTAATATTTGTTGGTGAAATTGCTTAAGCTCAAACTTGTCGCCTAACTGCGCTTGCGCCAAGGCGCGTAGTTCAACAATTTTTAACTGACCCACTTTATACGATAATGCCTGACCCGGTAACGCCATATAACGTTCAACCTCCCCTACAACCGTGCTACGAGCCATTGCGCTATGCTTGAGCATATACTCAATCGCCTGCTTGCGGGTCCAACCTTTAATATGCAAGCCCGTATCAACCACTAAGCCCATCGCCCGTAACATTTCATCGCTAAGCTGACCAAAGCGCAGATAAGGATCATCTAACAAGCCCATTTCAAGTCCAAGCTGCTCGCTGTATAACGCCCAGCCTTCTGAATACGCGCTATAACGGCTAAAGCGGCGCAATTTTGGCAACTCGGTTAGCCCTTGGCGCTGCGAAATTTGTAAATGATGGCCAGGCGCTGTTTCGTGTAAAGCTTGGGTCATCATCGCCCATTTCGGCTGTGCTTTAAGGTTCGAGGTATTAATATAAAAGGTGCCAGATCGACTGCCATCAACCGAACCCGCGGCATAAGACGCCCCAGCAGCACTGTGCTCTCGAAAAGATTCAACCGGCTTAATCACATAACCGTTCGCGGGAATAGTGATGAAAAACTGCGGCAGCACTTGGTCAATCCTCTGCTTGATTTGGTCATAAGCTTGCAGTAACTGCTCGCTGTCGGTGAAATAATATTGTGACTGCTTACTCAAATGTTCAAAAAACTGCGCAAGATTGCCGCTAAAACCAATTTCTTGCCTGACCTTATCCATTGCCAACGTAATTCGTTTGACCTCAGCCAAGCCCACTTGATGAATTTGCTCCGCTGGTACTTCGGTGGTGGTATGTTGATTGGCTTTAAACTGATACCAGCCTCGACCATTGGGCAAACCAGAATAACCTGGAGTCGAACGCGTTTTGGCTAGGTATTGATCATTAATAAAGTCATATAAACCTTGGTAGGCTGGCAGCAAACGCTGCGTTAATAACTCATTATATTGTTTGATAAGCGCTTGTTGTTGCTCTGCGGTGAAACTGGCAGGAAACATCATTAACGGCTGATAAAAAACACTGTCTTTTATATCGGTTACGAGCTGCGCTTTAAGCTGGGGCAATATGCGCAGCGTCAATACACGCGGTAAAACCACGTTATTGGCCATGCCTTGGCTTAGCCGCGATTGTGCGCTAGCGAACCATTTAACATAACCTTCCAGCCGCTGGGCAAATTGTTGATAGTTTTCAACCGTGTTAAAAGGCTGGGCGCTACGCCCGGAGCCCAATTGAGCCATCGTATTGATCAAAGACCTAAACTGAGTAAAAGGCAGAAAATGCTCAGGGTACGTTTCACCCTGCAACGCCATTTGTAAATCGTAGTTTAAGCTGTCAAAACTCAGTTGTGATGCGGGGGTTAGCTTGGTGCGATCAATGCTATTGGCCAGCGCCAAATAACGCTGGTTTAACTCATGACGTTGCTTAAGGTAATCATCACTTAAATTATCAACAAATTGAGCATTAAACCGAAAATCATCAATAAACACCGCTTCAAGCGGATTTAAGGCTAACTGCGCTTCAAATAACTGCGCCATGATGGTCGCAAGATTAATATTCTCATCGCTTGATTTGTTGGCCAATGGCGCGGTATTTACTTGCTGAGCTAATTGATAACCGGTATCACAACCGGTTAATAAGCCACTGCAAAGAATCAGCGTCATTAAATGTTTTTTCATTAACTGTCTCAGTTCCAAAGATTTATGGTGCCAGATTTTAGTCTAACTGCGATCAGAAAAGAACCCCGATATTAACGGGGCACAGACATCTAGTGAAATAAAGCGTAATGGCCGCTATTTTATCGCTTAACGATAAGCCACTTTGTTCGCCAGTGCCGTCGCTTTAATGTGCTTTAACCAAAGTTTTGCGTGTTTTACCACTCTGACATTATCACTCTTAATCGCTTGCTGCATCTTGCGATAGGCACGCGGATAATTAAGCTTATAAAAATAAGCCTGACCAATCGTCAGCAACGCATTAGCATGCTGGTGTAATGGCTTGCTCTTGGCGTTGTTATTCGTTTTAATCGCGCGGGTTAACGCCGCAATAGCCTGATCATAGCGCTCTAATTCAAACGCTAACATGCCTTGTTTGTAATACATATCACCATTATTGCCCAGCTCAGCAGCCTGACCGTAATAATCAGCGGCCCGCTTTAACTCTTTGGCCTGATGCCAAGATACTGCCACCGTCTTAAGCATTGACTCATTGCGCTTAATTAAGCCTGATTTTATGTATTTGTCTAGCAACAGCGCGCTGCGATGAGGAATACTATTTTGGCGATATAATTGGGCTAACACCTTAATTTCAGTCGCGCTGGTCACAAAGCCTTTAAGATAAGCAAGGTGCATGGTCGACAACGCGTGTTTATATTGCTCGTTGACCATATAAAACTGACCTAGTTGCAACCAGTAGGTCTTTTCCTGCGGAAACAACTCAACTAACTTTACCGCGACCTTAATGGTATTACGGTACTGTTTACGTTGATAATAAGCCGCTAACTTTAGCAAATATGGGTTTTTATTCGGCTTAGAGAATGTGGCAATAGCTCGATTGGCAGGGGCTATCACCTGAGAAAATTGCTTTAATTCCAAATGCGCTTGCGCTATCCGCAGCCATACCTGTGGATCTGAAGCCTTGGTAAACTTAAGCCATTGTCGGTACCGGCTAATCGCCAACTTATAATGCGATTGTTGCATTTGTAAATCAGCCAAGGTCCGCAGCGCTGAACCGTGTTCCTGAGTACTTAATATATCGGCCTTAACAGCACGTTTTATATAGCTAATCGCTTTGCGAGCTTGACCTGACTGCCCCGCATACATATTGCCTAAAAATCGATTAAGATAGGCTTGGTCATAGGGTTTTTTAGCCTTAATTGTCAAGGCGAGTTTAATCGCAGACGTCAGCTTGTCTGCCGCGTACAAGTCGTACACCTTGATCATCTTTTTACCAACACGCTGCGACAAGGTATAGCTTTTACGTTTCTTTTCTGCTGATGGCTCACTGGCACTAGCAGCTGGCATCAACATGATGCCACTGATCACTAACGTTAATAATAACGCTGCAAATTTAGTTGGGATATTTAACATCTACGATCCCCGCTTTTCGAGTACGAAATCGAGCCGCACGGTTTGACCCAGTTGTTTTTGCGGCTGGCCGTCGACTATCTTAGGTTTATATTTCCAACGTTTTAGTGCCCGTCGCGCCGCTTTGCTAAACAAGCGCTTAGGTTTGGCTTCAATCACTTGAATATCGTCAACGCCACCGAGCTTATTAATCGAAAAACTTAAAATAACATAACCTTCTTTACCTGCCCTGCTCGCTTTCATCGGATAACGCGGATCGATTCGCACTATCGGCGTGGCATCGCCATCTTGGCCTAAAACAGGACCACTAAGACCCGCACTAATGCCATGTCGAATATTAACCGCCTGTAAATTAAGCGCTAATTTAACCTGCGCTTGATTAGTCTCGCTTTTTATCTGCATCGGTGGCGGTGGCTTATTTGGCAGCGCAGGTGGTTTTGGTTTCAATCTGTTGGTTTTTTTGACCTTGGTTTCTTGCTGCTCTTGATTGATCACCAATGGCGCCGACTTTGCGCCCGCTTGCAACCGCTGGCCATCAGAGTTAACTAAAAATGCCATAAAAGCGAATAGGCCAAAGGTAACAGCGCCGCCAAGTAAAATGGCAATACTAGCTCTTAACATTTACCCTTCCTCTGCCGCAACCATCAGCTTGTCGACCCCGGCCGCTTTCACTTGATCCATCACCTGAACCACGATGCCGTGTTTAGTCTCAATATCAGCCTGAATCATCACGGCTGCTTCTGGCGATTCAGCTAACATTCGTTCGATATTCGCGCGCACCCGTTTAATATCAACCACTCGCTTTTCCATATGAACTCGGCCAGCACTATCAATTGCGATAAAGATATTGGCCGATTTCTTTTTGGTGGCCTGTTGCGCCTGTGGTTTGTTGACATCAAAACCTGATTCTTTAACAAAAGAGGTCGTGACTATAAAAAAGATCAGCATAATAAACACGATATCGAGCATCGGTGTCATATCAATTTCGACTTCATCGCTGGCTTGGTGACGTCTACGGGCCATAACTATTTCTCTCTTTGATGATGTGGCAAACTGTCCACTAACCGCTCTTTAGCGACTTTAATTTGTGCGGATAAACGCGCGTTAAAAAACACCCCAGACAAGGCAGCGACCATACCGGCCATAGTGGGCATGGTCGCCATAGAGATCCCGCTCGCCATTAATCGGGCATTAGAAGTACCTGTGGTCGCCATGACCTCAAAAACACTGATCATGCCAGTCACGGTGCCAAGCAAACCAATCATCGGACAAATTGCAACCAAGGTTTTAATGATTAACATGCCGCGAGTTAGTTTTTGATTAGCTTGAGATATCCAGGCTTGACGGATCTGCTGAGCGTACCAAGAACTCGTGTCTTCTCTGGCCTGCCAATCACTAATAATGCGTTGCATCTCTTTAGGAAAATCAAGCCGTAAGTACAGATAACGCTCGAGCATTAAGCTCCACATCAGGAACAACGTAATAGCCACCAACAGCAAGACATCGCCGCCGGTCGCCATGAAATCCCTGATAGATCCCCACAGGCCCATCAGGTAATACGTCATTAACGCGACTCCCGCTCTGCGTGTGCCGCGACTAAACCAGCGCTTTGCTCTTCAATGATATGCAGCAATGATTTAGAACGTCCCGATACCACAGCATGGATCAGCATTAAGGGTAAAGCGGCAATCAAGCCAAGTACTGTGGTAACCAGCGCAGTAGAGATCCCGCCAGCCATCATTTTAGGGTCACCAGTACCAAACAAGGTGATCGCCTGAAAGGTGCCGATCATCCCGGTTACCGTACCAAGCAAGCCAAGCATCGGTGCAATGGCAGCAAAGACTTTAATCACCGAAATACCTCGTTCAATTCGTGGTATTTCTTTAAGGATCGCTTCGTCGAGTTTTAATTCTAAGGTTTCAACCGCCGTGCCAGTCGCACTATGATAAACATTCAAAATACGTCCCAGTGGATTATCACCCGGCTGGCTTGGGTTGCGCAGTTGTTTTTTAACCTTGGCGCCAATCAGGCCTAAGGTAATAATTCGCTCAATGGCAATCAATAACCCCACCAACAACACCCCGGTAATGACATAACCAACCGTGCCACCTTGATAGTACTTCTCTTCAAGCGTTGCTTGTCCGGTCAATAAATTGAGCAAACCACCACGCGTAGTATCAACGTACAGCGCCTGATAACCAGAACCTGCCGCTAAATATGGCGCAATAGTCGCGACATTATGGCTGTCTGGTTGACGTGCCAATTCGGCAACTTCGTCACCACGGCGGATCAAATATTTGTCTTGGCCCAGTAAATTAAACGCACCAATTCGAGTAACTTGGGTCAACGCAGAGTTACCTGTTACATCAGCGACCGTCACTTTAAATTTGCTGTTGTTGGCCGATTCGGTCATTTCCGTTTGCAACGCAAACCACAAGTTTTCAAGCTCAACTAAGGTCGGCAATTCTTTACGCTGGCCAATCGAGGCTAGCTCTTGGGCGCGGCCAGGATATTGGGCTGAAATAACAGAGTCGGCAATAATACCAGCGGCATCACCAGCGACGCCACGAACCACGCCAAACGCTTCTTTTAGATCGCCTTGTGCTGAGACTAAATCAGCTTCAAGTTGGACCATCTGACGTTCGTTCGCCGCATGTTGGGCTAATAAGCTTTTACCGCGCGCTTTCTCGGCCAAATGTTGTTTTTTGGCGCGTCTAAGCAATGCTTGTTTATCGGCTTTTTGGGCGCTGAATTCAGATTCACGTTTTTTATCAATCCGAGCTTCAGATACCCGCTCACGCTTAACTTGCTGCAATAGTTGCTCTAACGTTTGCGATGCACTGTTGGCCTGTGCCATAGATGAGGTAACGGCAAGCACTGCCAGCATCAAAAATGTCGTTATATTTTTCATGGTTGAGTCTCCGTCGCGACAGCAATCGGTAGTAGAATTAATTCAGGAGATTTGTCTTTACGTACCACAGAAATGGCTTCGCGGATTGGTCGGCGCCAAGAATCATCAAGCACTTGCCACGCTTTTTGTTGACGGTTCCATAACCAGGTTTTTTGGCTATCGAGCGTTTGGGCAATTAAGGCGATACGGCCAACTTGCAAGCTATTCACTGTCAGCTGCACTCCGTCGATTAGCTGCTTGCCTTGACTGACCACCGAGAAACGACCGGCATCCATTTCAATCTGGTAAGCTTCTAACACCTTGCGATACTTTTCGGCGGTGCTGACATTAGAGTCAAGCATCATCTGGCGTAAGTAACTAATGCGATCGCTGCGCTCTTGACGTTCAAACGGCAAGTCCAACGCGATAAATTCATCGATGCTATCAATCATCTTAAGCATTAACGGCACCAAACCTTGGCGCGTTTTATCGATGCCGTCAATGTCCGCGTTAATACCGGCTAATTTAAGCTGCTGATCGGCCACTAATGCCGCTACATAATCGTTATAAGCACGCAAAGCATCGGTTTCGCTAACCACTTGGCGGTAATCGTTCAATAGATTCTGAGTCTGATCAAATAATTTATCGACCTTGACCTGCGATGCTTGTGACCGTTGCGTAATAGTACGGTCAGTTCGTTGGACCTGCTCAAGGCTTTGCGCTGCTGATACCGTTGAAGTAACCATCACAGCAATACTCGCCACAGCGAGCCTAATATTTATTTTTCGATTTAACTTGGACATAATTCCCAACCAAATTTATTATTGCGATACTCAACGTCGAACTAGCGTCATTAATCACCGCGGAAATTGTTCTATATTATTATCAAGCGACGGCTAATTAGTCTGTGTCGCTCGGCACTTAAACTTGGCTTAATGTGTGTTGACCAACCACTTAAATTGCCACATATTCATCATCTTAATTATAGAGCCACAAAATACACGTAAACGCGAACGAGAACAATACGCAATAATAGTTTTTAGCTAAAATTATTCATCTGAGTCAAATTAAAACCACAACAGCCTCATGATCGTTTGTTATTTGAGCAGCGAAGGCTGTCGCTTAATTTTCAACAGCCATTAATAAAGCTGCTTTGATTCTTGACGGCTTTGACTATCAACCCGATTTAATCGAGTCCAGCGCTCACTCCTCAATAGCACTCATAGCTTTAGTCCCGCATCATTGCTATGCTTCTGCGTCTGTCTCTTCAAATTAAGTATCTGCATGCTGTCGGCCGACGTAAAAAAAACAATTCAAGCTTGCTTTAAAAGTTTTCGTGACGAAATTCCAAACTTTGTGTCGCGTAAAGAGCAAAATTACATGGTCGCTGAAATCGCTAAAACCTTGGCTGGTGAGTACGACAAAAAACGCCGAATTGGGGTAATCGAAGCAGGTACTGGCACGGGTAAGTCCTTAGCCTATTCGTTAGGCGCAATCCCCCTGGCATTATCTAGCGGTAAAAAACTGTGTATTTCAACCGCTACCGTAGCGCTGCAAGAACAATTATTAACCAAAGATTTACCGATGTTTCGCCAATATAGCCGACTTAATTTCACCTTTGGTGTGGTCAAGGGCCGTCAACGCTATATTTGTGCCAGCAAGCTAGAACTCATTGCCGATACGAAAGCGTCTGACACCGCGATGCTCTGGCCACAACAACCAGCTGCAGCTGACTTAAAGTTGATTGAAAAATTATGGCAGGCCTGGCTTGATAAAAAATGGGATGGTGAACGCGATAGCTGGCCAATCCCAATTAACGACTTAATTTGGCAGCAAATAGCCAGTGACAAATTTAGCTGTAACAAACAGCTGGCGGCGCATCGGCAATGTCCTTTTCACAAAGCCCGAGATATTATCGACAAACTCGACGTTATCATCGTCAATCACAGTTTATTATTAGCCGATTTAGAGCTTGGTGGTGGCACTATTTTACCCGAACCCGATTCAATGTTTTATGTCATCGATGAGGCGCACCATTTACCCGAACAAGCACGCAGCTTTTCCAGCGCGTCGTCGTCATTATTGTCGACTATCGAGTGGTTATCAAAACTCGATTTAATGACCAAGAAAATATCAACCGTGGTTAAAACCCAGCAACTGATTAGCCCAATAATGAAGCTGGCCGATCACAGTAACGAACTGGCCAGTGATTTAAAACTTATTGCTCAGTGGTTAAATGCCAACAGCCAATTATTTAATAACGAAGAGCGTCGTCATCGTTTTGAACACGGTGTTTTACCCGACTCATTGCTAACTTTGGCTGAAAACACCTTAAATTCGAGTAAATCAGGGCTAAAGCAGCTCAATAAAATCCACCAGTTAATTTTAGAAGCCTACAAAGACGGCCAAATTAGCCCGTGGCAAATAGAGCCCTTGCTTGTCGACATTGGCACTAACCTTAACCGGATGGAAAACCAAGCCAAACTGTGGCAAATGCTTAGCTTTAAAAGTTCGGCTAAAAGTGCGCCGATGGTCCGCTGGATCGAATTAACTGATCCCGTCAAAAATGAATATTTTGTCCGCGCAGCTCCAATTGAAGTTGGTTACTTTCTCGAAGATAAATTATGGAGTCAGGCCCACGGCGCCATTTTATGCTCTGCCACCTTATTAGCACTGGACTCTTTTGATAATTTTAGAAAAGCAGCGGGTCTAAATACCAATGATGGCACCCAATACATTAAATTATTATCGCCCTTTGATTTTCAAAATAATAGCGAATTAATTATCGCTAATATTGCCGTGGAACCCAGTGATAGCGCATTTGGCGACGAGCTAGTCGGTGAGATAAAACGCCGTGTGGTCGACAAAATGGCCACCCTAGTGTTGTTTTCATCTTATCGACAAATGAATCAAGTAGCCAAAGACTTACGCCAACAACACAATCTGTCATTGCTGGTTCAGGGCGAAGCGTCACGCAACGCCTTGCTAACGTTGCATAAAGATAAATGCGACAATAAACTGCCGAGTATATTATTTGGGACCAGTAGTTTTTCAGAAGGACTTGATTTACCGGGTGCTTACCTAACGAATTTAATCATCACCAAATTACCTTTTGCAGTGCCAAACTCACCTGTTGAGCAAGCACATGCCGAATATATTAAAAGTAAAAACGGCAATCCCTTTTTAATCTTAACTGTGCCGGATGCATCACGTAAATTAATTCAATCTTGCGGACGCTTATTGCGTAATGAACAAGATCAAGGCACCATTACCATCCTAGACCGTCGGTTAGTGACAAAACGCTATGGCAAATCACTCATTAACTCACTACCCCCTTACAAATTAACCATCGAGTCATAAATTAAATATGCCAAATAAGTGTCTTAATGTTTGAGTTACTAGCAAATATCCCGTGGGAAATCATTTTAGCCAGCGCGGCGTTTGTCGCGGGATTTATTGACGCCATTGTTGGTGGCGGGGGGTTATTAACCGTACCTGCGTTGCTAAGTTCTGGTTTGCCGGTTCACATGGTATTGGGCACCAATAAGTTAGCTTCAACTTTTGGTACTGCAACCTCGAGTCTGACCTTTTACCGTAACAAATTATTTGACCCAAAAATGTGGTTGCCTTGTATTATTGCAACCTTTATTGGCGCCTTATTAGGCGCTGTTGCGGTCTCCTTAGTATCAGGTGCTTGGTTAGAAAAAATATTGCCACTGATTATTATCAGCACTGCTATCTATACCTTGTTTAAACAGCCCGGCAAGACAATTGATACTAAAGTAGATAAAAACTGTATTAAATTCAAGTTTAAACAGCGAGCACAAGGGTTAATTTTAGGATTTTATGATGGTTTTGCCGGTCCCGGCACTGGCGCATTTTGGACCGTCTCAACCCAAATCCTCCACAAATTTGATTTATTAATCAGCAGCGGCGTTGCCCGCACCATGAATTTTGTTAGTAATGCCACGGCCTTAGTAACCTTTATGATCTTGGGCCAAGTTGATTACGAACTCGGTTTGTTGATGGGTGGTTTTTTGATGATCGGCGCCTATATTGGTGCTCAGACCGCGATCAAATTTGGTGGTAAATTGATTAGACCACTCTTTATTATCGTCGTTTTGGTGATCAGTGCCAAACTAGCATGGAATGCTTGGTTTTGATTAAGCAGCTGGGAGAAATCGATCAACTGCTGACGCAATTAGCCCAGCAAGCCGCGAGCTATGATCAAAAAAGTAAAATTCCGACCTTGGCTCATCGACCACTGTTTAATGATAAATTATTTAAATCGAGATCGCCGTACCTTAGTGATTATGTCAGCGAAAGCTTCTTATTACTTGATGACGTTCGAAAACTAGCCCTGAGTAAATCACCGACTAGCTTATTACAGTATCAATGCAATAAACTGGTCGATCAATGTCAGGCAATTCGCAAAGCGCTGACCAGCCAACACCAACGTAATACGTCCTACCAGCAAGACAAAGCGACGCGTAAAAAAGTGGCGATTAAAAAGCAGCAACGTCAAGGCAGTAGTTTTAATTGGCTGGCTAAAAACGTGATGTCTAATAGTGTCTCGCTCTACCAAGAGCTGTCAAAGCATCACGACTATCAGCAAAAGTTTGAAGTAAAAATCAATCAGCTCGAACAGCAATTAGCCCTTTGTCCGATCAAAGAAAAACTAGCACGCCAGCAAGAAATTTTAAAATTGCATCAGCGTCTCGGTCAATGTCGCAAAGCGATTTACTTTATCGAGCAAAAAATAGAACTGCTTGAAACGGGTAAAGTATCACGCTATAAAAAATAACATGAGAACCACGATGACCCAACATGCCAAAACTGACCTTTCAACACTTGAACAAGCGCCGCCGCATATCCAGCTAGCGGTTGATTTAATCCAATTGCTTGAATCGAATCAGGTCGATGACCAACTGGCCATCGCCGCCTTAGAAATAGTGCTTAGTGACTTTAAGAGTAAAGTTGCTACTAACAACAGTTAGGTCCACATCACCATAGTCGCTGCTAGTGCAATGAGCATTAAACCGATGCCGTCTTTTATTTTGATCTTTTCTTTAAGCCAAAAGGTCGTGATAAGCATCATGAAAAACACCTCTACCTGACCTAGCGTTTTGACATAGGGCACCGCTTGAATTGACATTGCACTAAACCAACCAATTGAACCCAAGCAGCTAGTAACACTCGTTAATACGGTTAACTTTGGTCGTTGCCATAATGCGTGAATCGTTGCGCGGTCTTTAACGGCTAAGTACAGCAATAAGATAACCGTTTGCAGTGAAATAACCAGTAATAGAACCCAAGCAGCACGATGCAGCACCGGTAAGTCTTGGGTTAAACTCGCTTCACGTACCCACAACGAAGTTAGCGCAAACGCAGTGCCACAAGCAACGCCAAGTAAAAACGTTTGCCATGACAAGCTTCGCAGGCCGCCAGCTTTATTACTGCTCATCAATAATATCGCAAAACCACCGACCAATACCCCGCCCCAGCCAAGCAAAGTTAATGATGTACCGAAAAATATCGTGCCTAAAATCGCCGCGACTATCGCTTCACTTTTAGCCAGCCCAGCGCCAATCGCAAAGTTGTTGAGCTTAAATAACCGGACCATTAACGCTGTTGCAAGAATTTGCGCCAACGAGGCGCCACCAATAAACAGTAAAAACTTGGCATTAAAGTCTGGCAGTTGCGCAGGCTGCCACCAATATAAAGCGCCAAGGTAGATCGCTGCCAATGGGCTAGCCCATATAAACCGGGCCAGTGTAACCCCTGCTACTTTCACTTCTTTACTGAGAAAACTCTGAAATGCATTACGCCAAGACTGCATAAATGCAGCGAATAAAGTGAAGAAAATCCACAACATTAATTATGCTCCGGGCTTAAGCCAAATAGTTAGCGCAAAACCAAGCCAAGATAAGCCCAGCAATACCCAAGGCGTCCAGCTAATTGTGTTGGAGACAACGATTGGTTCTTCAGCAACAGCCTCAGCACTGGGCTCTTGACGTTTCTTTCGCAGTTTGTCTTGTTGACGCACTTTAACTTTGTGCTGCTTTTTATATTGTTCAATACCTTTTTGAATGCCTTGAGCAATTAACTTCGTTTGCTCTTTGGTTTGGCCCGGCTTTTGGGTCGCTTTAGCCATGCCCAGTGCGTCGTTAACAACTTCTTCGGACACTGGCTGCTTTTTATTAAATTTGGCCATTGAGCGCTCCGGCAGTGCATTGTAGGGCAGCGCTTAATTGCGCAAAATCTTGCAGCACTAAATCGGGCTGGTATAACGCAATATCTTCCCCGTAGTTATAACCATAAGTTAAGCCAACCGATTGAATGTTAGCCGCCTGAGCCGCCAAAATATCATTTTTAGAATCTCCGACCATCACACATTGCTCATGGCTGACTTTAAGCTGCTGACAAGCATGCTGCAGCTGCAACGGATCTGGTTTACGTTTCGCTAACGTATCGCCACCAATAATCAGTTCAAAGTAATGATTAATTGCTAAACCTTCAAGAATTGGTGCAATAAAACATTCAGGTTTATTGGTAATGACAGCCAGACGATAACCTTGTGACTTGAGTAACTTTAGCGTCTCTAGCACCCCAGGATATAAGACCGTTGTAACACAAACATTGGCCCGGTAACTGGCCAAAAATAGTGCTAACGCCGATTCAAGCATTTGCGGTTCGACGTTAATCGAACTATCGGCATTGCCAGCTAATGCGCGCTGAACTAACACTTGAGCGCCGTTGCCAACCCAATTACGAATGGTCTGCTCACTGAAAGTTTCACGTCCCAACTGCCCTAACATATCGTTAATTGCCAGCGCTAAATCAGGCGCGCTATCAACTAAAGTGCCATCTAAATCAAATAGTAATACTTGTTTGTCCTGAAACTGCAACGGGTAATCCTCGGGTAAATCATCTAATGGTGGCTATAGTATCAATTGTACTGCCAATGTTCACATTAACTTTAGTGGTAACAAAATTTGCGCAATGATGATATGGTCAAAAACCACTCAGCTAACGACAGAACTTTTATGCAAAATCAGTTACCTATTGCTAAATTAGGCGACCCTGTTTTACGCCAAATAGCGCAACCAGTCACCAAGATAGCGAATCACGATATTCAACAACTAATCGACGACTTGTTAAGCACCGTGGTTGCGCTCGATGGCGTCGGCATTGCAGCCCCACAGGTCCACCACAGTAAACGGATCTTTGTCGTATGTTCACGTCCCAATGTTCGCTATCCTGACGCGCCTTTAATGAGCCCGACAGTAATGATTAATCCCCGCCTAGTCAGCGTTGGTGAGCAACAGCAAAAAGATTGGGAAGGCTGCTTAAGTGTGCCGGCCTTACGCGGACTGGTGCCAAGGTATAATCAAATTGAAGTTAGCTACCTTGACCGTCATGGCCAAGCGCATAACCGCCATTACAGTGGTTTTGTGGCCCGGATATTTCAACACGAACTCGACCACCTTGACGGTTTAACCTTTATTGATCGACTTGAATCAACTAAAGATTTGTATAGCGAAAGCGAGTGGGCCCGCCAGTTTGTCACTTAAGTGCGCAATGTCCACTTTTTATTGCAACAATGACATAGCCCGTGAGGCATTGACTTCACGGGCTATCTCATTGTGATTACTCGCCGCTTTTACTGTGCAGCTTTGGCTTGAATCCGGCAGCGATGCAACACGGGTTCAGTGTAACCGCTAGGCTGCTTTCGTCCTTCAAACACTAATTCGCAAGCCGCTTGAAATGCAATATTGTTTTCAAAATCAGTAGCCATTGCTTGATAAGTTGGGTCACCACTGTTTTGCTTATCCACCACTAGCGCCATCTTTTTCATCGACGCCAGCACTTGCTCTTTGCTGCAAATGTCATGATGGAGCCAATTAGCCATATGCTGAGAAGATATTCGCAAGGTTGCGCGATCTTCCATCAAGCCAACATTGTTAATGTCTGGTACTTTTGAACAGCCAATGCCAGCATCGACCCAACGCACCACATAACCCAAAATACCTTGCGCGTTGTTGTCTAGCTCTTGCTCAATCTCTTGACTGGTCCAATTTGGATTAGTCGCCAGCGGAATCGACAATATATCATCAATATTGGCGACTTCTCGTTGCATTAATTGCTGCTGCTGCGCAAAAACATCGACCTGATGATAATGCAGTGCATGTAATACTGCTGCCGTTGGTGAAGGCACCCAAGCGGTATTAGCACCCGCTAAGGGATGCGCAATTTTCACCTCCAACATATTAGCCATTTGATCCGGTATCGCCCACATGCCCTTACCTATTTGCGCTTTGCCACTAAGACCACAAGCAAGTCCGGTATCAACATTCCAGTTTTCGTACGCGCTAATCCAAGGAGCCGCTTTCATTTCGCCTTTGCGGATCATTGGCCCAGCTTCCATTGACGTATGGATTTCATCGCCAGTACGGTCTAAAAAGCCAGTATTAATAAATACGACGCGTTGTGCTGCGGCAGCGATACATTGTTTTAGGTTAACCGTGGTTCTGCGCTCTTCATCCATAATGCCCATTTTAATCGTAAAACGTGCCACCCCTAAAATATCTTCAACCGCATTAAATAAGTCGTTAGCAAAAGCCACTTCTTCGGGGCCATGCATTTTCGGCTTAACAATGTAAATAGAGCCGGTAGTGGTATTGCTAAAACGGCCATTGCCCTGAACATCATGCAACGAAATTAATGAGGTCATCATTGCATCTAAAATACCTTCAGGCACTTCGTTGCCAGCATTATCTATAATCGCTTCGTTGGTCATCAAGTGGCCAACATTACGGACAAACATCAAACTACGGCCCTTAAGGCTAATGTCATTGCCTTGTGGATCGTTATAGTGACGGTCACTATTTAAGGTACGGGTAAAGCTTTGACCGCCTTTGGTCATCTCCTGGGTTAAATCACCTTTCATTAATCCAAGCCAGTTACGATATACCGTCACTTTATCGGCTGCATCGACAGCAGCAATTGAATCTTCGCAATCCATAATAGTAGTTAATGCCGCTTCGACTAAAATGTCACTAACCGCTGCTTTATCGGTTTGGCCAATTTGGCTGGTTGCGTCAATCACCACTTCTAAGTGCAAGCCGTTTTTGTTTAATAAAATAGCGGTTGGCGTTGCTGCGTCACCATTAAAACCAACCAACTGCGTTGGCTCAGCTAAAGTGGTTAGCTCATTGTTGTTCAGCTTAACGCTTAAGCCACCATCAATTATCTGATAACTCACCGCATCTTTATGGCTCGCATTAATCAGCGGGGCTGATGTATCGAGCAATTGGCGCCCAAACGCTATTACTTTATTACCACGTACCGGATTATAAGCTGTGCCCTTTTCAGCACCATCGGCTTCGCTAATAGCATCGGTACCATATAGCGCATCATACAATGAGCCCCAACGAGCATTGGCGGCATTAAGTGCAAATCGTGAATTCATCACCGGCACCACTAATTGTGGTCCTGCCATTGTCGCCATTTCAGGGTCAACATTGCTGGTAGTAATTTTAAAATCATCTGCTTGAGGTAACAAATAGCCAATTTGCTCTAAAAAGGCTTTGTACGCAGTAAAATCATAGTCATTTTCTTGATGCCATTGATCTATTTGATGCTGTAATTGTTCACGCTTTGCTAATAACTGCGCATTTCGCGGCGCTAACTGCGTTACTAGTTTAGAAAAAGCCAACCAAAAATTTTTCTGGTCCAGTCCTAGTCCCGGTAATGCTTCGTGATTAACAAAATCAAATAAGCTCTGTGCGACATTGAGTTCGCCGACATTAATACGCTGCGTCATGTAAAACCTCAAAATTTATTGTGATGAATATTTAAAAATAATAGCCTGTCTTGGCTGAAAAAGCGATGAACGCCCATCGGGCAAACCATGCCAGACAAAACAAAATAAAAGCCTTAACTATCTGTTATTTAATACAAATAAAGCATTTTATATTTTCATACATTCGTTTGACCAATAATAGGCATTCACACAAAAAATGATAAAGACACTTAACATTCACCATATTTACCGACCGCGAACCTGCCGTCGCTATCACTAAAATTAAAATTTGCCGCTCAAGTAAGCTCACTGCTGAAAGATTCAGGCACAAAGTTGCCGCTTTCAGCGGGCTAAATCAGATAAAGGAATTGAAATTAGTGTAGTTAACCACGATAAGTAACGAATAAAACAATGCATAAAACAACCAGTTAAATAATGAATTAAGCATTTATTTATTACAAACTTAAAAATAGGAACAAATATTGCTTGTTATGAATAAGAATTTAATTACGTGACAATTTCTTGTCATTTGGGGTTTATTATGTGGAAAGATCAGTCTATCAAACAGCCGTCTCATTACCTATTCCACGGTATGCTGTGGCTGGCAATAGCTAGCGCCTTGATCCTGTTCGTACCAACAAATATCGGTGCGATATTAAAACTAAACTATATGGTCGACAACTATGCCCATTTTGTCGGAATATTTTTTATCGTTAGCTCAAGTTATCTGTTGATTGATATTGTTAGCTCGGGACTGAAACAACTAAGAGCCAGCAGTTTAGAGAGCCAACAAGTTGAGCAAATTGAAAATAGAATCAAAACCCTAGTCAGTGGCGAACGTGCGGTATTGCGCGAGTTCTTTTTACAGCGTAAAACCACCTTATGGTTGCCAAGTGATGAATCCGATGTCAAAAGTTTGGTCAGCTCAGGCATCTTAATGCCAATAGATTATTACAGCCAAACGCGCCAAGGCGAGCAAGGAAATAGCGAAATTGAGTTAATGATTTCCCATAACGCTCGCCCATATTTGAGTAAGCAGCGTTTAAAGTTACCTCAGGGCAAACCAAGTTATGATGATATCCATTATTTAAAATCAGCACGCCCAGCTTATTTAACCCCGGTACCACAGTTAAAACGCCATGCCTAAGCCAACGAAAAAGCCGCTAGCAGGATCCTGCTAGCGGCTTTTTCAATCGTATTCAGCTCAACTTCTCAAGCCGTATTGATTTATTATTTTGGTCTAATACTCTATGAATTGGTGCGAGTCACATCAATCTTTAGCTTTAGCTTCTGTCCCGGTTGTAAATACTTTTTATTCTGTAAAGAATTCCAACGGATCACGTCGGCTATCTTTAAGCTAAACTTTTGTGCAATCAGCCCAATTGAATCGCCACTGCGAACCTTGTAAGTGATGTTGCGCATAATGGCGCTACTGCTACTATTATTGCGCTTGCTCGCTTGCTTGGTCCAAATCACCAGTTTTTGGCCCAAACGTAATGGATCTCTAGGTGCCATGCCATTCCATTTAGCGATAGAACGATGATTTACTTTATATTTACGTCCCAAATCCCAAAAATTATCGCCAGCTTTCACCACATGGCTTAACTTGTTGCCGCTTCTGTTTTTAGCCTGTTTAGTGGCTAATCGTGCATTAGAAGTCAGTTTGTAGTCAGTTAGCTTATTGGCTGAAATCGGAATAAGTAAATACTTACCAGCGCGAATGTTACTTGATTTAATCTGGTTAACATCTTTTATCGCCGCCAACGTGGTTTGATGATTTTGTGCAATCAAACCAAGACTATCACCGGCTTTAATTTTATAACGAACCCAATTTACGCGTTGAGACTTGGCTGTTTTATTAAGTTGCTGCTTAAAATGGTGTGCTTTATCTTTAGGTATAAGCAAAACATGCGGGCCATTAGGAGCGGTTGCCCAACGATTAATACCCGGGTTTAATTTGTGTAGGTCGTTAAGCTCCATATCTAAGATTTTGGCAGCAAAGGCCAGGTCAATTTGTGACTTAGTGTCGACTAGACTGACGACAGCGTGATTGTCTATCGTTGGCCATTGCAGATTGTATTGCGCTGGATCTTTTAGAATTTGCGCTAATGCCAATAATCTTGGCACATAATCTTTAGTTTCCTTTGGTAGATCTAATGACCAAAAATCGGTTGGCTTGCCCGCTTTGCGATTCTTTTTGATTGCTCGATTAACCCGACCTTCGCCTGAGTTATATGCAGCAATCGCATGCAGCCAATTTCCTTTAAAGAATCGATTTAAATATTCCAAGTAATCTAAAGCCGCTTTGGTTGATGCTGGCACATCACGACGGCCGTCATACCACCAGTTTTGGGCCAAACCAAACCGCTTGCCGGTTCCTGGAATAATTTGCCACATGCCTGACGCACGACCATGTGAATATGCAAAGGGATCAAACGCACTTTCAACAATGGGTAACAACGCAAGCTCAAGCGGAATGCCGCGTTGTTCAAGTTGCTCAACAATCATATATAAAAAGGGTTCAGCTCGCTTAGATACTCGGTTAAAGTAACTTGGATGCTTTAAATACCACTTACGCTGAGCCGTAATTTGCTTATTACTTGGCTGGTCCATGTTCATCTGCATTGCAACGCGTAACCACAAATTATCAACTTGCTGTGGGCTTAATTTTTTACTCGTTACTCGCGTAATTTTTTGCGGCAATTCTGGTGCAACTACGATTTTCTGTTCGCTGTAATCACCGACCATTTTAGCATCATGGTGTGATTGATTAGCCATTGGCGTTGTTAACTTGGTTTGATCTTGCCCTATTGTTGAACATCCGGCAGTTATCAATATTGTACAAGCTATCAATATATTAGTTAAAAATTTTGGCAAAATAATGGCTCTATGACTAAATAATGCCGCTATTGTAGCCGAAGTTAAACGATTTTCATAAAATATGTGACTGACTAAGCGCTAAACAGCTCATTAACTACTCGTCAATAAATTCGACTTTAGACTCACGGGCTCAGACAATAGCTTGCTCGATTGTGGCAAAGAAACAGTGAAACAAGCGCCACGCTCAAGTCGATTACGTGCTTTTATTGTTCCTTTCATCGCCGCAATCAAGTTTTGAGAAATACTCAAACCAATGCCAATGCTTTGCTCTTTGGTGGTAAAAAATGGCTTAAACAGTTCACTGGCGGAATCGACATTAAAACCAGCGCCATTATCTTCAACTTTAAGATAAACAGTTTCCCCCTCATTCCAAGTGGTAATTTCAATCAATCGGATCCCTTGCGGCTGCTCGGTTAATGCATCTATCGCATTGCGAATTAAATTGATCAGCACTTGCTCTAACTGTAACTGGTCCGCCATGACCCATAATTCATTATGCTGATCGTGGTGAATCAACATTACTTGTGCGTCTTTGAGATTATAATCGACTAACTTTACGACCAAACTGAGCACTTGATTGATATCTATACTCTGCAGCGTTGGCTGGGTATTGATTAAAACATTTTGTGATCGTGCCAAAATATCTGTCGCCACGGTTGCTTGCTCGTTCAATTTTTCAATCACATTGACTAAGACACCGGGAACAACAACCGATTCTTGCAACATTTTTCCACACAATTGTGAGTAATCACGTATCTTGCGCAACGGTTGCTTTAGTTCATCAGCCAAGGTCCCTGCTATTTCCGCTAAGCCAACATTACGCTCCAGCGTTAATACCTGTTCTGATTGATCAATAATCTGTTGCTGCAATGATTCACGGCGCTGCGCCTCTCGTTGGGCTCGGTTACGCTCAAATTCAATATTTTTTTGCATGTTATTAAGTGCTTTAACCACCAGTTCTAATTCATCATTTTCAACAAAATTACGACGGTTTAAGACCAATGGCATCGCTTGATTACTATCTTTAAAATGATATAAGTGTCGACTTATTTTAAACAGATGGCGGCCAATTAAGCGATCTATCAAGAAAAACATAAAACCAATCACTAATCCGGTTTTTGTCAGGTTAAGAAAAAGCATCAGCGCGGAATATTTGAGTATATAAAGATAAGTATCGTCCATGCTGGAATAAACAGTTAAATTCCCTAATTTGATATTTTTATTTACTTTTTCAGCATAAGTCACCTTAAAGTACAATTCTTCAATTTGACTTGATTGAATTTGACCGACGTTATATTTGACGTTATCAGGCAGGCTAAGTGATACCCGTTCAATCATCGGAATATTCACCATGCCTTGCAGCAGTGAATATATTTGCGCGTCGTCAAATGTCCAGACACTTTGCGCTAAACTTTGCAACAAACTATTCTTAATAAGCTCTTGGTTTAACTTGTGTTTTTCTAGCTCGTGCTGATATCCAACTTGCACCTGAAGCAGAGTGAAAATAAGGGCGAGACACGAACTAAATAAAACAGTGTATGCAATAAAACGTCGGCCAATTAAACTATGATTACCGAAAATGCTCCCCATCAATTAAGCTCATATAAATTCTAAGTAATTCAATATACTGCATTAAGTAAATCAAACAATAGTTTTATTTATCATTAACTAAAAACTTGCGCTAAAAACAATCTCGTTATGGTGTTATTATATGGGCAGTTTTTAACATAACTTAATTTTTTAACATAACTTGGGATCTCCAGATGCAACGCTTTGTGCCCGTACTAAAAAAAGATAATGTTGATTTAGATTTAATTTCGCTACTTAATACCTTAATGGCTTCGTGCAAAGAAATTTCTTTTCGGCTTCATCAAGGTGAACTGGCCGGAATTTTAGGTTCAACCTTAGATGAAAACATTCAAGGTGAAACCCAAAAAATGTTAGATGTTATATCTAACCAGCTAATTAAAGACACCTTATTAGAGTCTGATTTAGTGCGCGCTATTGCCTCTGAAGAAGAAGACACGATTGTCGCAGGTAATGACGGCGGTCGTTATTTAGTGTGTTTCGATCCTCTGGATGGCTCGTCAAACATTGATATTAATAGTTTAGTTGGTACTATTTTTTCAATCATGGAAGTGCCAGCAGGCATGAGCGGTGCTAACGAAGAAATGTTTCTGCAACCTGGCCATCAGCAAGTAGCCGCCGGTTACGTTTTATACGGTCCGTCAACCCAGTTGGTTTTAACCACAGGTAAAGGCGTTCGCCAATACACGCTTGATAATACCATTGGTGAGTTTTTGCTGACTAACGAGCAAATGAGCATCAGTGAAGACACCCAAGAATTTGCCATTAATATGTCTAATCAGCGATTCTGGCAACCAGCGATGCAAAACTATATTGCAGACTTACTCGCTGGCGATACTGGCACGCGTGATAAAAACTTCAACATGCGTTGGATTGCCGCAATGGTTGGTGATGTCCATCGTGTGTTAACCCGTGGCGGCATATTTACTTACCCAACTGATACCAAAAACCCAGAAAAGCCATACAAATTACGTTTAATGTATGAAGCTAACCCAATGAGCTTTTTAGTGGAACAAGCTGGTGGCGTGTCATCTACTGGTTACGAGCGGATTATGGAAATAGAACCGACCCAAATTCATCAACGGGTCGCGGTTATTTTAGGTTCAAAGAATGAAGTTAATACCTGTCTTGATTATCATAAATAGTTATCACAAATAGCTGTCACACATAACAATCACGTCTAGTATCACAAAATAAGCAACACAGCAGCCATTACCAATAGCTAATTGCATTGGTAATAGCTCAATGTGTTATTCTAGTAAAACAATACACAATTCCGGCAAATTTAATGCACGGTACCAAACAAGAGGTTAAATATGCCAGTTTATGCTGTAGGCCACAAAGTTCCTGACTCAGATTCAATCGTAGGCGCTATTGCGCTTGCCTATTTAAAAACACAAATCGGTGAAGACGTAATCCCTGCACGCTTAGGTGAGTTATCGCCGGAAACTAAATTTATCTTAGATAAGTTTAATTACCCAGTGCCAGAGCTAAAGCTAAGCTATGCGGGTGAAAGCTTATATATTATCGATCATTCAGATATCGCCTTAGCGCCTGATGATATTGCTCAAGCGACCATTTTGGGGATTATCGACCATCATAAATTAGGTGATCTGACATCAGATACCCCGCTTGAGTGTTGGATCCGCCCGGTAGGTTGTAGTAATACCGTGATCAAGATGATGTATGATTTCCACAAAGTGGATATTCCAAAAGATATCGCGGGCATGATGTTATGCGCTATTTTGAGCGATACCGTTATCTTTAAATCACCAACTTGTACTACCGCAGATATTCGTTGTGTTGAAGTGTTAGCTGACATTGCTGGCATTGAAGATTTTAAAGAATTGGGCATGGATATGTTCAAAGTAAAATCGGCGGTATTAAATACTCCGATGCGTGATTTAGTGATGCGTGACTTTAAAAACTTTAATATGAACGGCACCAAAATTGGTATTGGCCAATTAGAAGTAATCGATCTGGCAATTTTCGACGAAATGAAAGCCGATCTAGAAGCCGAAATCGCTAAATTAAAACAAGAAGAAGGTCAACATAGCGTGTTGTTATTGTTAACCGACATCATGAAAGAAGGCTCAGAATTGTTAGTTGTTAGCGACAATGATTCCCTCGCTGAGCAAGCTTTTGGCCAAGCAACTGTCGCCGGTAAAGTTTGGCTTGACGGTGTGTTAAGTCGTAAAAAACAAATTGTGCCACCACTTGAAAAAGTATTCGCTTAACAGCGAATAACTGACATCATCAGCTTTTTGATGATGTCAGCCCTACTTTCATCTACTGCAACAAGCTCAATTAATATTAAAGCCCTAAGTACCCATCTGCGGCAACGACTATACTTCTGCTTTATAAACATACTTCAAGTTTCATAACCATATCTCAAGTCACCTAACCATAGCGCACGTTAATTTATCTAGCTCGTCTATACTAAATAAGATCCCAATATCAATGGAGCTTGCTAATGAAAGTGTTTCGAATTGTCATGTGGTTTACAGTATTAATTTTGTTTGCCGGCCTATTCCTGCCACAAGATTATCGGCTAATGCGCAGTCAAACTATTCTAGCAACCCCGCAAGCTGTCCATCAATTAGTCGGTGATTTAAACCAGTGGCCTCGCTGGAGTCCTTGGCTTGAACTTGAACCATCGGTTCAAGTTACCTTAGGTAGCCAACAAACAGGCGTGGGGGCTAGTCAGCATTGGACTGACGACAGTGGCGGCGGTCGCCTGAGCTTTATCGCCAGTTCGCCAAGCACTGGAATTATTTACAATCTATGGTTTGGTGAGAACAAAATGCCGGCGATATCTCATCTCAACTATATCGTGTTAAGCAGCCAGATGGTTAGGATCGAGTGGACCTTAGAAGGCGAGGTGCAATTACCAATTATTGGTTTTTATTTAGCACAAGCGATGGATTGGTTAATCGGCCCAGCATTTGAACTGGGCCTGGCTAACCTCAAGCGCGAAGTTGAAAATTAGTTAACGTTGCCCTGCCAAGATAGCGCGGGGTGACTAACGACAAAGTAAGTATTTTTAAGCGATTGCTTCGCATTATAAAGCAATGGTGCACCGTCTAATTGGGTTACTTTAGCGCCAGCACATTGTGCGATGCACTGCCCTGCAGCAGTATCCCACTCCATGGTTGGACCCAAGCGGGGATAAATATCAGCAAGTCCTTGAGCGACTAAACACAGCTTTAATGAACTGCCGGTCGGGATCACATCAACTTGCTCAAACTGACCACTAAACTGAGCCATTTCTTCACTGGGATGAGAGCGGCTGCCGACAACTCGAATTGGTAACTCAACCTGAGCATTAACATCTAAACTCAGTTTGATCTGTTCCTGTCCTGGTTCAAGTAAAAAACAACCCTGTTCGATATTGGCATAATATAGCTTTTTTAAGGCCGGTGCATAAACAACCGACATCACGGGTTTGTTAGCCTCGATCAATGCAATATTAACCGTGAACTCACCATTTTGTTTAATAAATTCTTTAGTGCCATCAAGCGGATCGACTAACCAATATTGCTGCCACGGTTGGCGTTCTTGCCATGAAATTTCAGTCGACTCTTCCGATAACACCGGAATATCAGGCGTTAACAACGCAAGGCCATCAACAATGACATTATGAGCAGCTAAGTCTGCTTGAGTTAATGGGCTATCATCGGCTTTAATCCACGTTTTAGTGCCATCATTTTGGTAATAAGCCATAATCGCGTCGCCCGCTTGGCGCGCTATTTCTAATAAAGGTTGTTGCCATGCAAGTTTCATTTTATATGCCCTTGTGCCCGTAGATAGTCCATTAATACATCGACTGATTGCGCGATGCTTAACTTATCTGTATCGATGAAGATTTCAGGATTAACCGGCGCTTGATATTCTGAACTAATACCTGTGAAGTTTTTTATTTCGCCAGAGCGAGCTTTTTGATACAAACCTTTCGGATCGCGAGACTCACAAGTCGCTAAAGATGTCGCCATATGAACTTCAATAAACTCATGCTGTTCAAGCAATTCTCGCACCACTTGGCGCTCACTTTTAAACGGTGAAATAAACGCACTTAGCACGATTAACCCGGCATCGACCATCAATTTACTTACTTCACCAACTCGGCGAATGTTTTCAACTCGGTCACTGTCGGTAAAACCAAGGTCACCACATAAACCATGGCGAACATTATCACCATCAAGCAAATAGGTATGTTGGCCCTGAGCAAATAATGCTGACTCTAATGCGCCTGCAATCGTTGACTTTCCCGAGCCACTTAAGCCGGTAAACCACAATAAACAAGGGCGCTGGCTTTTTTGTTCGCTGCGCTGTGATTTATTGACCTGATGCTGATGCCACACCACATTTGGATCATCAATGCCGTTGGTTGTTGGAGAGTTACTCATGCAATACTCACTAATAAGCTACTTTAATAAAAGGGAAAACTAACGGGATCATAATAATTACCACGGTAGAATATACAATTGATAATGGTACGCCCAGGCTTAAGTAATCACGGAACCGATAATTTCCGGCACTATAAACCATTAGGTTCGTTTGATAACCATAGGGCGAAATAAAGCTCGCGCTAGCACCAAATATTACCGCCATAATAAAAGGCCGCGGATCGACTTGATAACTCATCGCCAAACTATAGGCAATTGGAAAGGCCAAGGCTGCTGCCGCATTATTGGTGATAAGCTCAGTCAAGACTAAGGTAAACACGTAAACCGCGACAAATGCCCCGAATACGCCCCAACCATTAAACACCGTTAACAAGAAATCGCCCAGTATTTGTGCCACGCCGCTGTCGACCATGATATTAGCTAAACCAAGCGCAGCCCCAACAATCGCCACTAATTCAAAAGGGAAGCGACGTTTTAATTCTTCAAGGCTTATCACCCCAAACAACACAAAAGCCACGATCAGTACTAATAAACCCTTAGTTAACGGAACTAAATCAACCAGTGACAGGGCTAAGGTCGCTAAAAAGCCGAACACAACAGCACGCGATTGCTTGGTATCGAGTCTGGCACTAACATCAGACTCACTAACCATCACAAATTCGCGATAAATATCACTATTTTGATGAAATTTCTTGCCCGGCACCAAAATTAAGGTATCACCGGCGCGTAATTTAATTTGGCCAAAGCCGCCACTTAATTTGTCGTGGCCGCGACGTATTGCGACAACGGCGGCATCAAAACGCTCGCGAAAGCAGCTTTCCTTTAATGTTTTACCATTGATAACCGATGAGTGGCTAATGATGACTTCAACTAATGCCTGCCCTTTAAGGTGCGACTTAGCAAACCATTCTAGTCCGTCCATCTCTTGCAAAATATGCAAACTTTGAGTATCGCCAGCAAACATTAAACGGTCACCAACTTGTAACATTTCTTGTGGTGACACCGGCTTTATTAGTTGGCCATCACGTTCGATTTCAACCAAATACAGCCGCTGTAATGCCCGTAAACGATTGTCTTCAACACTTTTACCTGCCATCACCGAATCAATACTAATAACCGCTTCGAGTAAGTAAGGTAATTCAGTATCAACTTCGGCGCAGCGATCGGGCAATCTGGCACTCAATAGCACAATCACCACTAAACCACAGCCAACCACCGCCAAACCTATCAGGCTAAAGTCAAAAAAACCAATCGGCTCTAGCCCTGCATCTACCACAAAGCTGTTTACGATCAAATTAGTCGAGGTACCAATTAACGTCAGTGTACCGCCTAAAATTGCGGTATATGACAAAGGCAATAACAACTTAGAGGGGGAATGGTATTGGTTACGTTTTAACACGCCAATAAGAGAAGCGACCACGGCTGAGTTATTGGTCACCGAAGACAAAAATGCCGTTGACAAGCCCAGTTTTGTGATCACCACAGCAAAATTTTTCTGATTAAGGTGTCGCCCAATAGCTTGCAATAAATCAGTTTTTTCCATCGCCACTGCAGCCAACAATAACAAAATTAACGTTAACAACGACGGATTAGTAAAGTTTGCCATCACTTGCTTAAGACTTATCCAGTCAAGCAAGTAACTGGTGCCGATGGCAGTGGTAAATAAGATTGCTGGGCGGATCTTGTTAGAAATTAACAAGATCACCAGCACTGCCAGCATCAATATAACTCCTGCTGACATTGACAACATCTTACTGCCCCTTTCCCGCACTAATATCTAGTGCTTGCCAATGAGGAAAATGCTTACGAACCAAGCGATTAAAATCAAGTTCAAACTCACTAAATTCAGTGGTTTCGATTGCTGTCGTTGTTACAGCTTGATAAATCATGCCTGCAGCAACCGTGACGTTGGTTAAACGGTCAATCAAGATAAAACCACCCGTATCACGAACATCATCATAATGGTCAAAGCTTAACTTTTCAGCGAAATTTAGTTCAACGTTAGCAACTTCGTTTAAGTTGAGTTCAGTACATGACTCTTCGACCAAGGTATTGACATTAATTCGATGCTCGATCGCTGCAATAGTTACCTGGGTTTTCTTGCTCGCAATTTTTAAATCATATTGGCGATTTTCAACCAATGGTGTTTCGCCCATCCAAACCAGTTTGGCCTTGGCACCTTCGCTCAAATACGGCAAAGTACCAGTCACCAACAAATCGCCACGGCTAACATCAATTTCATCTTCAAGTGTCACGGTAATTGCTTGGCCAGTAATAGCCTGTGCAAGTTCACCTTCAAAAGTAACAATCGACTTTATTTTACTGCTTTTTCCTGACGGTAAAGCGGTTATCACATCGCCTGGCGCCAATGTACCAGCAGCGAGCGTGCCACAAAAACCTCTGAAATCTAAGTTAGGTCGATTAACATATTGAACGGGTAAACGTGCGCCGCCGTTAAAGACAGTATTATCTAACTTAACGTGCTCTAAGATAGACAGTAGCGGCTCACCTTCGTACCAAGGCATCTTAGTACTCGCATTAACCACATTGTCGCCCTTTAGCGCAGACAAAGGGACAAAGCTAATATTACGTGGACCAAGTTTTTCAGAAAAGCTTAAGTAATCTTCACGAATTTCGTGATATTTTTGCTCACTAAAATCGATCAAGTCCATTTTATTAACCGCTACAACAAAGTTTTTAATTCCTAATAACGAGGCAATAAAGCTATGACGACGTGTTTGAACCTGCACACCGTAGCGCGCATCAATCAGGATAACGGCCAAATCACAGTTTGAAGCACCGGTTGCCATATTACGGGTGTATTGTTCATGGCCCGGAGTATCAGCGATAATAAATTTGCGTTTGTCGGTCGAAAAATAGCGATAAGCAACATCAATGGTAATGCCTTGCTCACGTTCAGCTTGCAAGCCATCGACCAATAAGGCCAAATCAATGTCGTCACCAGTAGTGCCTACTTTTTTGCTGTCTTTTTTAATTGCCGCTAACTGATCTTCATAAATTTGGGCGCTGTCATGTAACAAACGGCCGATTAAGGTGCTTTTGCCATCATCAACACTGCCACAAGTTAACAGACGCAACATGCTTTTATGTTGCTGCTTGTTTAAATAAGCTTCGACGCCTACTTCTTTAATTTCTTGTTCTATTACTGAATTCATTATCAATTCCTAAAATATTGTTCTACGCAAACGCATTCGCTGTTCGATTTCATCGCGGGGGGATTAAAAATACCCCTGACGCTTTTTAAGCTCCATCGAACCCGATGAATCGGAATCAATTACGCGCCCTTCTCGTTCAGATGAGCGAGCCAATAACATTTCTTCAATAATTTCAGGCAAGGTACTGGCCGTTGATGTAACCGCACCGGTTAATGGATAACAGCCCAAGGTTCTAAAGCGGACCATTTCAAATTTAACTTCTTCACCTTCTTCGATTGGCATCCGGTCATCATCAACCATAATTTTAACGCCGTTACGTTCCACAACCGGGCGCTCAGCAGCTAAATACAATGGCACAATATCGATATTTTCCTGATAAATGTACTGCCAGATATCAAGCTCGGTCCAGTTTGATAACGGGAATACACGAATACTTTCGCCTTTATTAACCTGGCCATTATAGGTATGCCATAACTCGGGACGTTGATTTTTTGGATCCCAGCGGTGTAATTTATCGCGGAATGAATAAATGCGCTCTTTAGCACGAGATTTTTCTTCGTCGCGACGGGCGCCACCAAACGCAGCATCGAAACCGTATTTATTTAATGCTTGTTTTAGACCGTCGGTTTTCATGATATCGGTATGCTTGGCGCTACCATGGGTAAATGGACCGCCTCCCATATCAATACCATCTTGATTAATGTGCACTAATAAATCAAAGCCGTGCTTTTTTGCTTGCTGGTCACGAAACTCGATCATTTCACGAAACTTCCATGTTGTATCAACATGGAGTAATGGAAAAGGAATTTTGCCAGGAGCAAAGGCTTTGCGTGCTAGATGCAGCATTACTGCGCTGTCTTTACCAACGGAGTAAAGCATGACTGGGTTATCAAATTCAGCAGCGACTTCACGGATAATATGAATACTTTCCGCTTCAAGTTGCTGCAGGTGGGTAAGGGTTGCTTGACTCATTGTACTCTCTCGCTAAAATTTGACCATGAAGTTGCCACTGTCATTAAGGAACTTAGTTAACTAGATCCAATGACTATGATTGACTAAGGCCAATATACTCCCTCCTCCTTATCCCATAAAATAATAGTTAATTAATTTTTATTCCTTTTAGTTATATAAAAACATGCTCAACCATAAAACACAGTGTTAACGGATCGTAATTAGGTGATATAACTAGCAAAATAAAACCTGTTAAAACAATACAATAAACCCACACGAGTAAAAGATATACAAAAACATTTCACTTATTTTAACCAAGGTAGGTATTTCAAAAAATGCAGAACAACGGAGGTTGAATAGCGAACGATAAATCGTCCGCTAATCGAAGTACGGGGAGGAAGTAACAATCAAGCGCTATATTCGTCAGTAAAATTATCGCGGATTTCTAAAAATCGGTCAAGGTTATCTAAAAGCAAGTCAATTAACCTCGGGTCAAAGTGCTTGCCGCGCTCGGCTTTAAATAACTCAATAATTTTTTCTAGCGGCCAAGCTACTTTATAACAACGGTCACTACCTAAAGCGTCAAAAACATCGGCTATCGCGGTAATACGGCCGTAAATATGAATGTGCTCGTGAGCCAATCCACGGGGATAACCAGAGCCGTCCCATTTTTCGTGGTGCGTTAAAGCAATAGTGGCCGAGACATCAAGCAAAGCCAAACCAGAGCCATTTAGAACATTAAAGCCTTTGAGCGCATGGGTTTTCATTATTTCCCATTCGTCAGGGTCAAGCTTGGCAGGTTTATTTAATATGGCATCAGGGATCGCTATTTTACCAATGTCATGTAACGGCGATGCGATATGAATAAGGGTAACTTCGTCTTCCGGCAAGCCAATTAATTCCCCTAATAACGCAGAATAATAAGCAACACGTTTAACATGATAACCCGTTTCATTTGAACGCGATTCAACCACTTCACCGAGCCGATAAATGAGTTCTTTTTGGCTACTGTCGATGACTTCGTATAATCTTATATTTTCAGCTATCGCTGTTAAATTTTCGGTAAAAATATTTAAAATATGTTGGTCAGTTTCTGTTAAATCATGGCCTATTTTACCGTAAAAAAACACACTCAAATCGCCACTATTACAGAACAACACAAAATGTTGATCTTGGTAGGCATTACTGCCGGTACTTGTGGCCTGATTAATTAAGCTTTGCTGAATATCAGGCAAAGATTCTAACGACACTTGCTGCTGATTATTCGGTGCGCTTTGTCCACTCTTAAATAAAAACTCATTGAAACCGTCAATATCTCGAGTGAAAACCGCAGCCTCATAGCAATAAAGCTCATCGTCATTAAAATTGAGTAAATCTTCTAGCTGTTTAACTGTTAAACGGACAAATCCTTTAATTCCCTGACGCGAAGATATACCTCGAGATGCTTTAATCAGTCGCTCTAACGCTAGTTTCCCTTCGATAACCGTGATTATGTCGCGGTAAGAACGTAAATTTGAGTACAATGTGGTGTAGAGTTTGACCGACGTCAGTTCTGTTTTGTTTTTATAATCATTGATATCAAAATCACGTATAACCTGATGCTCAGGGGCTTCGCCCGGCTGGCCTGTACGCAGCACAATTCTAACTTTATGGTTTTTTAAATCTTGGCGGATAAAACTCGCCAATTCTAAACCTGCTTGATCGGTTTCCATCACGACATCAAGTAACACTAACGCAATATTGGGGTGGTCTTTTAATACTTGCTTAGCTTCTTTAGCACTGTAAGCATGCAGTAAGTTTAACCGGCGATTGTCAAATTCAAAAGATGTCAACGCCAAGGTCGTGACAGCATGAACATCTTCTTCATCGTCAACCACCAAAACATCCCACGGCTTAAGCGTTAGCTCATTAGCTGCTTCAGGCTCGTGGTCGGAAAACAGTAACATGTCATTCATAAACGTCCTTCCTCAGCTATTAAAAATTTTAGCAACTACAGGCGCTGCCGCTCGTACGTTACTAATAATGTCATCTAGCTGGCGATAGTCTAGTGCTAGTTGTTCGCTCACCGCTAAATCAATACAGTCTTCACTGCTGACCGGTGTTTTTTGCTTTAGTATAAAATCAGCAACAATAATCGCACTGTTTAATACTAAAGTTTCCATCTCATATTCAACTGCTTCCGATGGTGTATATTGGTTTTTTATTATTGTGGCTAATTTTTCAGAAATATTCCAACGCGATATTAATGCACTGCTCACTTCAACAAAAGAAAAACCCAGTTCTTTTTTTTCATATTGCCATGGCAAATGACTAGCACCAATAACCTCGAGTAAATCGACCTTGTAATAAGGCAATCGCTCTAGCACTACTAGTAATCCAATGTTGTGTAAAAGACCGGCGACAAATAAGCTACCGTCTATTTTACCACTACTGAGATAATAAATATCTTTTGCTAGCACTGCAGTCACAACGCTATGATACCAATAATCATGTAAATCAATTTTACCACCTCCGGCGTCTCTAAATATTTGAGCGGCCGAGGTTGCAATAGCAATATTATTGAGCTCATCAGTACCAATATTAGCAACTGCTTCGGCAATCGTAGTGATATCTCGCCGTTTAAAGTAAATCGCACTATTGGCTAATTTTAATACCCGGGCCGTTAATGCCGGATCGATACTAACCAGACGTGCAACTTCACCGACCGAACTCTTGCCATCGTTAACCAGTGAATTTAGCTGCAGACACAGGTCTGGCAGGCTATACAAACCATCTGCATTCTCAATAAAGTCATTAAAGTCATTTGAATCGAACATAATTTAGCTCTTTGCTTCCTTAAAATAATTAAGGTGATATTTAAAAAGTCTAGCAGAGGAATTTATATTTGCCCTGAAAAGCAAAAAACTGCGACCAGCGCAGTTTTATGTTCAAGATAGTCAAATGACACAATCAATATTGTGCAGACCTAGGTGAGCGGTCAATAAGACAAAAAACCTATTTAGATCCTTGCTTTATCAACGACAACAAAACTAAAAGTAATCAAATATCGAAATGAAGACCACACTCTCGTTTTAAACCAAAAAAACGCGTGTCTTCTTCACTCATGCCAGCTTCAAGCGGTCGTGAGGTGTGAGTATCTCCTAACGACACATAACCTTGCTCCCATAGTGGGTGGTACGGCAGATCATGCTTAGTTAAATATTGATATACTTGCTTGTTATTGAGGTCAATAATTGGCAGAAATTTGTACCTAGTGCCACGTATTTCTAATACCTCCAGTGACTGGCGGCTACCCGCCTGATCACGTCGAAGTCCTGAGTGCCATACTGACACCCCAATTTCAGTCAAGGCCCGTTGCATTGGCTCAACTTTATTGCGGCGATTATACGACTCGATCCCCTCAATACCTTTTTCCCATTCTTTACCAAAACGTGCCAATTGCCACGCGGTAGACATGCTACTTTGATAAACTTTAAGGTTAAGCCCTAATCGCTCGGTCAACTGATCAATAAACTGATAAGTTTCGTCAAACAAATAACCAGTATCGGTCAAAATAACCGGAATATCTGGCTGCTTAACCGTCAACAGATGCAACATCAAGGCCGACTGAATACCAAAACTCGATGACAATGCATGCGTGCCAGGTAAATTGTCGCTGGCCCATTGAATCCGCTCTTCAGGGCTTAAGTTAATCAAATGTTGATTAACTTGCTTTAATACCTGTTGCTGGGTTTCTTTAGGTGCATTAAGTAAAGCGGAAAAATCGACAGCCTCATCAGCAGTATGCTTGTTGCTATCGCTAGAAGTAATAGTCATGCAAATTCCTCAATAAACAATGCCAAGCAGCCTAGATTATGAGTTAAACACAATCGTAGTAGACCGCTTGGAATAAATGCTGGCGTTAAATTTCTTCGGCTAGGTACTCGTGAAAGTCTCTGGCACTGCTAATTACGGCTTTAACTTCTTTGGTACGGACCAAGAAATCACCAAAGTTTTCATCTTGCTCACGATTGGCGGCAAAGCGTTCAAAACGACCATCTAACTCATCCATAATTTCACTTTCGTTGATGTTTTCACGTACCATTTTACTAATACGGGTCCCATCAAAAGCTGCACCTAGGTACAAGTTGTAACGACCAGGGCCCTTGCCAACTAAACCAATTTCAGCCGCGTATGGACGAGCACAACCATTAGGACAACCGGTCATGCGCATTACAATTGGCTGGTCGCCAATGCCATGCTTCGTTAATAACGCGTCAACTTTGTCAGTGAACTCTGGGAAATAACGCTCGGCTTCTGCCATGCCCAATGCACAAGTTGGTAAAGATACACAAGCAATAGAGTGTTCACGCAGCGGCGTTAAACGCTCGCCTAACACACCATACTTACGCGCAATACCTTCAATTTGTGCTTTATCTTGTTCGTTAACATTAGCCACAATCATGTTTTGGTTCGAGGTCATTCTAAAGTCACCTTTATGGACTTTAGCGATTTCACGGAAACAAGTTTGCACTTCTTTGCCCGGCACATCTTTAATCCGGCCACATTCAATGTACAGCGTCAGGTGCCACTTATTATCGGTACCTTTAACCCAGCCAAAACGGTCGCCACGCGTGGTAAATTTAATTTCACGTGGTGGTTCAATAGTAACGCCAGAACGCTTAGCAACTTCTGCTCTAAACTTATCAATACCGTGCTTTTGAACAGTGTACTTAATACGTGCTAACTTACGTTCAACTCGATTACCCCAGTCACGTTGGACTGTAATTACCGCTTTAGCCACTTCAATCGTGTCATCAAGCTTAATAAAACCAAGTTCATCGGCTAAACGTGGGTAAGTTTCTTTGTCGCCATGCGTTGCGCCCATGCCGCCACCAACGGTGACATTAAACCCAATTAATTTACCGTTTTCACTGATCGCAATAAAACCAAGACAGTTAGTGTAAACATCAACGTCGTTATGTGGTGGCACTGCAACCGCAATTTTAAATTTACGTGGTAAGTAAGTTTCGCCATACATTGGCTCTTCTTCTAAGCCAGAAACTTTTTCACCGTCAAGCCAGATTTCAGCATAAGCGTTGGTTCGTGGCAGTAATTTTTCTGATAACTGCTTCGACCATTCGTAAGTTTCTTGATGTAGCTCTGACTCAACCGGGTTAGGGTTACACATCACGTTACGGTTAACATCACCACAAGCAGCAATTGAGTCAAGCGATGATAAATCAAGCGCCTGAATAAGCGGCTTAAGGTTACGCTTTAAAATACCGTGGTATTGAAACGTTTGACGCGTGGTTAAACGAATATTTTGATTCATCGTTAGCTTACCGGCTATCGCGTCGATATCTAACCATTGTGCTGGGGTACATACGCCACCCGGCACACGAGCACGTAACATGAAACTATGTAGTGGCTCAAGTTTTTGCGCCTTACGCTCGGCACGTAAATCGCGGTCATCTTGCTGATAAAAACCGTGGAACTTTGATAGTTGCGTATCGTCAGCATACAAAGCACCAGTAATATGGTTTTCTAAGCCTTCTACAATCGTACCACGCAGAAGGTTGCTGTCGGCTTTGATATATTCATTGGCTGCTAATTTTACGTCGCTCATTAGTAGACATCCTTCTGGTAACGTTTGTTATTGCGTAGATCCGCTAAGTATTCTTGTGCTTGCTCTGATGATTTAGCACCGTGTTGCTCGATAACCTCAAGCAATGCTTGGTGAACATCTTTGGCCATTTTACTGCCATCGCCACACACATAAACTGATGCGCCTTGTTCTAACCATTCGAACAGCTCAGCACCTTGTTGCTTGATTCGATCCTGAACATATATTTTATGCTCTTGATCGCGCGAGAAAGCCAGATCAATTTTGTTTAAGACACCGCGATTTTTAAAGTCTTGCAGTTCTGTTTGGTACAGGAAGTCTTCAGTAAAATGTTGATTACCAAAAAACAGCCAGTTTTTACCCGACGATTGATCGTTATCACGTTGCTGTAAAAACGCTCTAAAGGGAGCAATACCGGTCCCTGGACCAATCATGATTACACCAAGGTCGTCGCTTGGCAGGCGGAAGTTATCGTTATGCTCAACAAAAACACGAACCGCTGCGCCTTCTTCTAAACGATGAGCTAAGTAACTTGAAGCTGCGCCCTGATGTGGCTGCTCAAAAGCGTCGTATTCTACGACAGCAACAGTCAGGTGAACTTCTTCTTCGACTTCACTCATGCTTGAGGCAATCGAGTATAACCGTGGCGTTAACTTACGTAGCGCCGCAAATAACATCTCACTAGTAATGCTAGCTGGGTACTGACGAACAACATCAATCACCTGACGGTCTGCAATATATTCACGCAGCGCCGTTTTATCACCAATCAATTCAAGCAACTGCGCTTGCTCTGATGCTTTAGCGTAGTTTTCAACAAAACCAGGATGCAGCTGAGTTAATTCAAAATGCTCAATTAACGCTTTACCAAGTGACATGGTTTGCTCACCCACTGACACTTGGTGCTCTGGGGTTAAACCGACTAATTCAATCAGTTCTTTGACAAGCTCAGGATCATTATCAAACCACACACCCAAGGCATCGCCTGGCTGATAGGTTAAACCAGAGTCTTCCAGTGAAATTTCAACATGTCGAACATCACGATTAGCACCACGAGCGGTGATTTTAGCACTCGCTAGCAAGGTTGCACTCAATGGGTTTTGCTTTGAGTACTGCGATGATGCACCAATAGCAGCCACTGGCGCTGCGCCACCGGCTGTAGTAGCCGTCGCCAAGTTTTTGCTTAATAACTCAATTGCATATTCTTGCCAGGTAGCAACGTCAGCTTCATAATCAACATCGCAATCGCGACGCTCGATAATAGCTTGAGCACCTAACGCGGCTAAGCGCTGGTCGAAATCAATCGCCGTTTGGCAATAGAACTCATAACTTGTATCGCCAAGTCCCAACACGGCATACTCAAGCGACTCTAGTTTTGGCGCGCGTTTGCTGGCCAAAAAGCTATGTAATTGCTCGGCATCATCAGGCGGCTCGCCTTCACCATTGGTGCTAACGATAACCAGCATATGTGTTTCTTGCTTTAACGCTTTGGTCTTGTAATCGGCCATTGAAACCAAATTAACGGTCAAACCTTTAGCGGTTGCAGCGCTAGCAACGGCAGTTGCCACGCCTTTTGCGTTACCGGTTTGAGAACCATAAAGTACGGTTAATACCGCGCTGCTAGCTGGTGGCGCTGCCACTGCATTGCTGCCAGCACCTTGTGCTAAACCAGCAAGATAACCGCTAACCCAAGATAACTCAGTAGCCGACATATTAGCTGTAGCTTGCTGAAGTGATGTAATTTGCTGTTGCGACAGCGGACTACCTAAAGAATTTAATTGTTGTAATAGCATATATTTTACCTGACACACGATGCCCCATTGCGAATGAAACTATAATAACGAGTCAGATAGATAACACAAAAGAATAAAAAATGACTTTTTATAACTTTATCGTATAAATAAAAATCATGCGGATCCCGCGGCACACATACAGCGCACACTTAATTATCATTCGTATTTAGCGCATAAAAAAAGGAGCCATCTGGCTCCTTTTTATCGGGTTAATCAATTTAGGACATTTTCTTAAAAATGTGCTTCTAAGCCAACGAAATAACCATCAAATTGAACATCGGCATACAAATCGTCAACGTCATTGATTTCAATTGATACTTCACGATAACCGGCCGTCACTGACAAATCGATTATTAAGTTATCAACGAAGCTATAACCGACGCCAACTTCATAGTCGTGCACTGAGTTACCATCGTAAGATACGACATTGATATCGCCGTAAACAAATGCGCCCGTTAATGGCACAGCTACTTTGGCACCGACATAAGCCATTGGGATCCATAACGAGGCATCTTCGGCACTTGATTTTGTGCCATCGGTCACTTCAAAATCACCGCTTAAATATTTAGCAGTCATGCCAAAATCTAAGCCAACGATATCATTGTCGAGCAATTCCCAATACAATGTAATATCAGTATTAGTAAAATCTAGATTGGTGCTTAAATCAGCATTAATCGCATAGGTTTCACCTTCAAAAGTAAACGCCTCATCAAGCTTAGTTGTACCAGCTGATTTTAACGTGCCTGTACGTAAACGAACATTTGGGATTAGCGGCAACGGATGTTCAAACTTAGCGTATAAAGTGGTTGTCGTATTTTCGTCAAATGAGAACGTCACAAGGTCACTCGTGTTTGCAAAACCACCGTTGGTACTGTTTTGCCATGCTTGCACGCCAACTGTAGCACCTAATACATCTGCATAAACGGGTAAAGTTAATGACGCGGCCATTAGCCCAGTCAGTGCAATTTTATTATAAAACATTGATTATCCTTGAGTTAAAAGCTTGTTTAAATCGATAATAGCAGCATTGGCCCGTGAAATATAATTTGCCATCACAAGTGAGTGATTAGCAACCATGCCAAAACCACTGCCATTTAAGATCATTGGGCTCCAAATAGTTTCTTGCGTTTGCTCTAGTTCACGAATAATTTGACGCAAACTGATCAATGCATTCTTCTTTTCTAAAACCCCATTAAAATCGATTTCAATGGCTTTTAAAAAATAAACCAAGGCCCAACTCGCACCACGGGCTTGATAAAAAACATCATCAAGCTGCCACCAGTTGGTTTTAATTTGTTGATGAGAAGCTGCTCTTGTTGACTGTTGTGCCGCGCTATCACCTGCTAAGTCAGTATTAATGCGATCTTGACCGACACTGGCACTTAAGCGTTGCGATAAGCTGCCTAGGCGCTTTTCAACTTGTTGCAACCACTGGGTTAAATTGTCAGCTCGGGCATAAAACTGGGCGTCGGACGCTGGAGTAGCCAATCGCAACCGGTAAGCTTCAAGCGATTTCAAGCCTTTGTTATATTCACTTTCAGTGCTGGGTAAAATCCAGCGGCCATTATCAAAGTTAAAACTAGGCTGCGCTTTAACCAGATCTGGATCTTCTACCGACTGCGATTGCGAGCGGCTAAAGTCATTTCGTAATACCAGAGTTATATCTCGAATTTGTTGTAAAGCTCCAAATTCAAATGCTGGCATATTATCTAAAAATAGCGACGGTGGGATAATATCATTGGTTAAATATCCGCCGGGCTTTTCTAATAAAGTTCTAGCCACTTCAATAACGGCAGTAGTGGTGGCAAAACCAACGACGGGTTTAACCCCAAGCGCCTGCGCTTGACTCTCAGATACCGCCCTAACATCGACATAATCAGGCTCCTGACTCCACCAAACACCTACCAGCCAGAGCAAAAATGTAATGCCAAGAATTGATAATAATATTGTACGTTTATTTACATTTATCATATTTAGTTCCATGTCATGTCGAAAAAAACGACGTTATAACTTGCTTAGCCTAAAGAATATCTCATTAATAAAGCGTTATCATAGCAATTAATCAACTAGTTAATTAAATAGTTAAATCATATTTCGGCCCAACGCTAACCAATATACGATAAAGCCTGCTCAATCACTTTGGTATCGGCGTTAGGTTTATGCGCATTTTCGCTTAAATGACGACGCCACATTTTTGCGCCAGGTACCTTAACAAAGATCCCTAACATATGGCGGGTTATATGGTTAAGTTTGCCACCAGCGCTTAAGTGCTGTTCTACGTATTCAAGCATTTGGCTAACAACTTGCTCACGCGTAATTACCTCGCCCGCTTGCTGATAAAACAAGGCATCAACTTCGGCTAACATATAAGGGTTATGGTACGCCTCGCGCCCAATCATTACGCCGTCGACATGCTGTAACTGCTCTTGTGCCTGCGCTAAACTGGTAATGCCGCCATTAATTGAAATATCCAAATGGCTAAAATCACGCTTAAGGCGATGCACTCGCTCGTAATCAAGCGGCGGAATTTCACGGTTCTGTTTAGGGCTTAAGCCACTGAGCCAAGCCTTGCGCGCATGCACCGTAAATGAATTACAGCCCGCCTCGCTAACCGTGCCAACAAAGTCGGTCATAAATTGATAGCTGTCTAGCTCGTCAATGCCAATTCGGTGCTTTACGGTTATCGGAATATCAACCACAGCGCGCATAGCTTCAACACTTTGGGCCACCAGCTCTGGCTCGGCCATTAAACAGGCACCAAATTTACCATTTTGAACCCGGTCCGACGGACAGCCAACATTAATGTTGACTTCGTCGTAGCCATAATCTTGAGCCTTTTTAGCACAAATGGCTAAATCAGTTGGATTACTGCCCCCTAATTGCAATGCAATGGGGTGCTCTTGCTCGTTATAACGCAGGTAATCTCCCTTACCGTGAATAATCGCACCAGTGGTCACCATTTCGGTATATAACAGCTGATTTTTTGAAATTAAACGAGCCATATAACGGTAGTGGCGATCAGTCCAATCTAACATTGGCGCAATAGAAATTTTGTGTTGATACATGAAATAAAACTCGGTAACGATAACGGGTACAGCAGACGCTGCGCTTTAATGGCGCTGATTGTAATAGAAAGGCTGATTGGGCACAAAGGGAATTGGTAATTATGCGATGTAATAACAATCATAAATCAATTTGATAACATTAACGTTTCAATGATTAACCCACTTGGACAAAACTATAAACCACCAGCTGCTGGCTCAAATAGCATTCGTTTTACTTGTCACTCTTTCGCACTAAGTTTTGCATTTTGCAATTTTCAATTTTCATTTCGTGAATAGATCGCTATTTAACAATATTAAACATCCGAAAACACAGCCTAAAATAAACATACAACCTTAATTATTAAGGACATTCCCTCTGTGGTATATCAATTGCATTTATAAAAAACACACAGCGATAATTAAAGGCAATGCGATAAACACAGCAAGTACTTATCGTTATATTTAAGAGCACCGCTCTTAACCACGACAGCAGCTTAAACACCAATGCTCGTCGTTAATGGGGATAGGAATAGCCATGATATTTAAAAGAGTTTTAACCAGCATAGTGGTGACGACACTGATCCTATTTTCCGTGCCGAGTTATAGCGATCTTACGGATAACCTCAGGGTTAGTTTAGACGCTAGTGCACGTATAAATTCAAACATAGCGACCAGCAATACCAGTCGTATTTATGCGTTAGGACTAGACAGCCATAAAATATTTAGCTCTGCTCATGCAGATATCGGCTATGCGGTAGCCCAATTGTATTTCACTAAACTATCAAACCAAACACCCTACCCTTTCCTCTTTGACTCTAATGATGATCATAAATTTATTGTTCGTGAAGCACACCTCAATTACACCGCTGGCCCCAGTTGGCTGCCAAATATTCGGGTCGGTCATTTCACTTTACCCTTTGGCCTAGAGGAAAGTATCGATACCAATGGCCGATTGCTTGACTATTATCATGGCAAAAACTTAGGTACAAAATTAGATTGGGGTTTAGGCCTAAATAAAGTTTTATCCAAGCTTGAATACAATATTAGTTATACGATGGGCGGCAAAGATCAGCCAAAAATAATTAATAACTCTTATGTTTTCAGCGGGCGTATAGGTTCACTTAGTCACCTAGACTCTGTTATTGGTTTATCTTTTTTAAACGCAAAAATTGATAATATTCATAGAAAGTGGCTAGCGCTTGATTGGCAATATTATTGGCAGACCTGGGGTTTTTTGGCAGAGCTAGCCCTTGGAAAAGATGATAGCTTGCAACAAAAATGGCGCAACGAGCAATATAGTCTCTTTGAATTAAGCAAAACATCGATCAACAACCAGTTAAAAGTTTATGGACAATATATTTTTACCAACCGCGAAGGTCCCAGTAACAACCATCAATTAATCAACATCGGGATCAGTTATCAAGTTGATGCTGCATTTGAACTAAGCCTATCGAGCCGTAGACAACTCAGTTCACCAGAAACCGGCAACAAGCAAAACCTCGTTAGGCTGCAATTAAGGTATAGGTATTGATATGAAAATAATTATACTGTTTATACTGCTCTTTATTTTACAGCCACAGGCATACGGCCAAGCATACTGCTCGCTGCGCGATCCTGTTGCCCAAATAAGAGAACTGTATCCGCAAAAGACCAATCAATTATCCATTGTAAAAACAGTCGATGCCCATACTCGCAACCAAGTAAAACTCGCATTGCCTAGTAATGATCTGCACTTTAGTGAATTAGGCAGACACACCTTGTATGTGGTGATGAAAAATAGCCAAGCATTAGGCTATATACATGTCAGATCAGAACAAAGTAAATGGGGCTTAGTTGAAATAATATGGGCAATGGATAAGGACTTAAAAATAAAAGGCTTTGCTTGTCAACGCTGCCGCAGCCCTAATAGAAAAATGATTGAGAATGAACGTTTTAAAAACGTCTTCATTGGTAAAAACTTTCAAGATCTAAAAACACTGCTCAGTCATGATGGCGTCACTGCTAATAAGGTCTTGCTCGATAAAGCTAAAGACGCACCTGAACTAGCAAATGTCGTACTTAGAAGTGCACTAAAAACACTTTTAATTACCGATATATTGTGGGGAGAAGAGTTAAAAAGGTTTAATCAGTAGTGACTCCTCTGCGGGACTCTCTTTTAAACGGCGATTAAATAATGAAGATTTCTAATTGTAATCAGTTATTAGCAGTTTCAACCCTTTTATCGGCAATGATCATTTTTTCAACGCTATGGAGTCAATACCAAAAAGCAGAAGACATATCGCGTGCCCATTTTGAATCTCGACTCTTGGTGCAAACCATTGAACACATTTCAACCATGTCACAAGTTTGGTTAACCACCCAAGACCTGCTTTTTTCGGGGAAACAAACCTATTTAGCCCAGGGCATTAATGCGCAATCAGACCAGCTGATAAAAACACTGCGGACCCTTGAGGTGCAAGAAAAAAACAATAGTAGCGACAAGTTAGTACGACAGCTTATTAGTACTATCAAAGATAATGAGCTAATAATAAATTCTTTTGCACACCTGTCGATGTTAGATAATCAAACTTGGCAGGCCACTATCGCGCAGTCCGACATCTTAACGACCGATTATGTCGCTACATTTGAAAAATTATCAAACCAAGCATCACAGGAAAACACTTTTTTACATCAGACGTTATTAAGCGTTAACAGGCGTTTAACCAGCCTTACTTGGATAATAATCTCTTTGTACCTTATCCTCATTGTTTTGATTGTTACAGGGTTTAGCAAATATATTGTTAAGCCGATTGAAAACATTACCGCAGTAGCCCAACAGTCTAACGATGGCGCGAAAAGTGTCGAGTTTAGGCAGACCAATGCGCCGACAGAAATTATTGTCTTATCTGCTGCTATTCAATCTTTTACCCAGCGAATAACCATCGAAAAACAAAAAGCAGAACAAGAACGGCTTAATGTCAGCCACATCAATCAGCAGATAAATACCATAATGAATACTATTCCTTGCTCATTATTACTATTAAACAGCCAAGGGGTAATACAAGAGTGTAACCCACAAGCAAGTAAGTTGTTTTCAAGGAGAAAGGATCAAATCATTAATCAAAATATTGCTATTTTCTTGCCGGTGCTTGCGACGCTAGACGGTCAGTTTAATAGCCAAACGCTATTAACCAGCATGGAAGAGTCGTTACTGGCACCTGACTTTAAAAATCCCTACGTAGAATTCTCAGGGCAAAAGATCACGCTCAAAGAGTCCGTTAGTTATTTACTAACAATCAGCGATATCAATGAAAGAAAGCATAGCCAAAAAGCCTTATCAGCCCTTAATCAACAGCTGGTTAATGCTGAAAAGTTGGCGTCAATTGGACAATTGTCAGCTGGCATTGCCCATGAAATAAACAACCCTGTTGGCTATATTGACAGTAACCTTAATGTGCTGACCGACTATGTTAAATCTCTCACCGCATATATAAAGCTCGTTAATACCGTTGAACAAAATGGACCAGCTAAGACCTTCTATCAAGCACACGATTTAGATTATATTGTTAATGATATCGAGCCTTTAATTGCGGCATCATTGCAAGGTACAGCAAGGATCAATGTAATTATCAAAGATTTAGGTAATTATGCTCATGTTGATAGTGAAAACCCTGAGCCGATATGTATTGATAAGTTAATCAAGCAAAGCCTGACGCTGGTTGCCAATGAACTAAAATATAAAGTAAAAATTGTTACTTGTCTCAATGCAGAAGTTAACGTGATGGGTTTCCCTCAGAAATTACTCCAAGTGTTTATTAATATGCTGGTTAATGCATCTCATGCGATTAAAAATAGTGGTCAAATCTCAATTAAATCAAATATAGTCCAAGACGAAATAAATATTAGTTTTGAAGATAATGGCTCAGGGATCAGCCCAGCTGATTTAAAAAACATTTTCGATCCATTCTTTACCACTAAACCAGTCGGTAAAGGTACGGGCCTTGGGTTGCATATTGTTCGATCGATTATTGATGATCATAACGGCCGGATTGATGTTAGTTCAATTATCGGTAAAGGCAGTAAGTTCGACATTTACTTACCTATTTATAAAAACAATTAACACTTAACATTTAGCTCAAAGCCCCTTAATAATTTCCTAAAATTAATTAAAATCAATTAAACCAGCGGTTAGTGTAAACTCATATTTAACTTCGCAGCGTTAAGGTCGGTTTATGAAACAATCATCCAATTACCCAATTGGTACTTCTGGCAATCCATGGCAACAGCAACACCAAGCAACTTGGTTGAGCAACCAAAAGGTTAAACGGTCTTATCAAGCCGATGTAATAGCCAAGCTTAGTACCTTGCCAGATAATTTTGAGTTAATTCAATACGCCACGCTGGCATATCAGGAGCGGGACTATCCACTATTTGTCGTTAAAAGCGGTGACTGGCAAGCCAATAAACCGACCATATTAGTCACTGGTGGCGTCCATGGTTATGAAACAAGCGGTATTTTAGGTGCTATTAGCTTTATTAAAACGGCAGCCCCGCGATATGCTCAATACTTTAATATTGTCGTTGCGCCCTGTGTGAGTCCTTGGGGTTATGAAACGATTAATCGCTGGAACCCACAAGCAGTTGATCCAAATCGTTCATTTATTACTGACAGTCCAGCGCCAGAGGCCGCCGCGATTATGCAGTATATTGCTAGTCTTAATGTCGATCTGATTAGCCATATCGATTTGCACGAAACCACCAACACCGACAATAGTGAATTTAGGCCCGCTTTAGCCGCCAGAGATGGCAGCGAGCACGTTAATTGGAATATTCCTGACGGTTTTTATTTGGTCGGCGATACCAAAAATCCGGTCGCTGACTTTCAGCAAGCGATTATCGCGGCAGTACAAAAAGTAACTCACATTGCACCGGCCGATCACAACGGCCAGCTCATTGGAGTAGATACTAGTCAAATCGGAGTCATTAATTACGCCACCGCGGCATTAGGGCTATGTACAGGGTTTAGCAACAGCCGCTATAACACCACCACCGAAGTTTATCCCGACAGCCCGCAAGTTAATGAACAGCAATGTATTGCTGCCCAAGTCGCCGCGATTACTGGTGGTTTAAATTTCATTATTGAGCAATTAGAATTAGCTTAAATTAATCTTTTTACCTACATAGCAGGTAAATTAAATATATAACACGTTAGTGCGATTGCTAATATAACGACCTTCAATAATAACTAATCAGTTCGATAACTGCCGCCATTGTCACCAGCGAAAGCAGTGTTTGAACGGTTATAATCGATGACATTAACCGAACGTCGCCACCAAGCTGTCGGGCCAAAACAAAGGCCGATGGCGCCGTTGGCATCGCCGCAAAGATAACAACTACGCTTAACGATAATGCATCTAGCCCCATGATAACGCCAATGCCAAAGGTTATTAATGGCAGCAACAGTAACTTAAAAACCGCCGCGACCAACAATTCATTTTTACGCTGCTGCCACCCGCGCAATTCGAGGCCGACACCTACCGATAACAAGCCCATCGGCAAGGCGGCTGAGCTCAAAATTTGTAATGTTTTATCAATAAATAGTGGCACACTTAGGCCAGTGACATTGACCATTGCGCCAATAAAACAAGCAACAATTAACGGATTACTAATAATTGACTTGGCCAGTCCTTTAATTGATAAAGTATTATCATTGCCATAGATAGCAAATACCGTGATACAAATTATATTGAGTAATGGAATAGCAATTGTAATTAGCAATGCAGATAAAATTAGGCCTTCATCACCAAATAAAGAAGCACTTAAGGCTAAAAAGACATAAGTATTAAAGCGGATCCCACCTTGCATCACCGAGGTAAAAGAAGCGCCTGCCATAGCCATTTTTTTATTAATTAAGATTAAACCTAGGGCCGCGATACAAATAGCCAAGGTGCCAGTTAGCACAAAACTTGCGCCATCAATTGCATTTAACTGTGCCTGAGACAGCTTAAAGACCAATAATGAGGGCATTAAAACATAATAGGTCAGCTTGTCAGCACTGGGCCAAAAACCATCATTGGGAAATTTGTTTTTTCTAAAAAAATAACCAATAAATATCAGTAAAAATATTGGTAATAGCGCCGCTGTAATATGGTTCAATTCAATCGTCCTTTTCATCACCGCTTAACGGCTCAGTAATAAATAACATTCCAGATATTCATCTGGCTCAACACAACAAGATAAGACAACAAATAAAACCTTACCTTGCTGTAGTCACGGTTTAATGTCTGCCACTAAATTAAAGATAAATAATACTAAAAACAAGCTGTATGCGCCTTAAACAGCCGAAAAACCTAACATATTTAAGAGAAACAGTTATCAAACTCAACTTTTGATGTTAAGGTATTGGGAATTACGAAAAGACAAAAAGTGGTATCAGTGACTAATACATTACTCAATAGAGCACAAGCCCTATGCGACGTTCGAGGTGCACGTTTTACTGCAACTCGTCGTAAGGTATTAAACTTGATGCTAGAACACGCCGGGGCAATTAGCGCTTACGATTTATTAGATAGCCTTCGTGCGACAGATCCATCGGCTAAGCCCCCGACAGTATATCGGGCTTTAGACTTTCTATTAGAACAACATTTCATTCACCGTGTTGAATCTCAAAATGCATTTATTGCTTGCAACGATTTTTCTGATGATCATCAACTTCAGTTATATATTTGTGAAAAATGTCATGATGTTCAGGAAGTTCACTCTCAACAAATACTGCAATCAATTTACGATCAAGCAAGAATGAATGATTTTGAAGTAAAAAGCCAAACAGTAGAAGCTTTTGGACTTTGTCATCAATGTCGGCTCGATTGATTGCCAATAATAATTTAAAGGATTTTATTTCGATATGAACGCTGAATTTATTAACCCATTCTTAGATTCGCTAATGAATGTGCTAGAAACAATGGCATCAACCAAGTTAAAACCAGGCAAGCCAATGTTGAAAAAAGGCTCATTAGCACACGGTGATGTTTCTGGTTTAATAGGTATGGTCGGTCCAAATACTAAAGGTTCATTGTCAATTTCATTTGATGAACCTCTTGCTTTGGCTATTATGCAAGGCATGCTCGGGGAAAACCCAGGCAAGCTTAATGAAGAAGTGACCGATATGGTTGGTGAAATAACTAACATGGTAGCGGGTGGCGCGAAAAACCTGTTAGGCCAAAAAGGCTATGACTTTAACATGGCAACGCCAATTGTAGTCTCTGGTAAAGATCATAATATTACCCACCAGTTTGACGGCCCTAAGATTATGATCCCGTTCAGTGCTGAACACGGCAAAGCTGTGATTGAAATTTGTTTTGCAAAAACCCCGTAAAAATATAACGACCAAGACACCAGCTATTATTTATTGGTGTCTTTGAATTCCTTTTCTTGCCAGTTATCCATTAAATCAACCTAATATAATACATCAGCGCCACCTATAAAAAACGACGCATCAAGCGCCGTAAATAATGATCATCTATTGAATGCACATGGTACTAAATCGCGTCTTCGTTTTCTTCGCTGGTTCTAATTCTAATGACTCGCTCAATATTGGTCACAAATATTTTACCATCACCAATCTTTCCGGTATGAGCAGCGGCTAAAATAACTTCAATGCAGCGATCGAGAGCCTCATCGTCGATCACAATTTCAAGTTTAACCTTAGGTAAAAAGTCAACCATATATTCTGCACCACGGTATAACTCGGTATGACCTTTTTGACGTCCGAATCCTTTCACTTCTGATACAGTCATGCCCGTCACGTCAATCTCGGCTAATGCTTCACGAACATCATCAAGCTTAAAAGGTTTAATGATTGCTTCTACTTTTTTCATGTGTGCGCCTTAATATTTAACTCAATGAGCATAATTGTAACACTTCAACTTTCAAACACCTTACAAATTTATCTATCAATCTGTGCGAAAGTAATCGCTCAATAAAACAGCTCGCCTCTAGGGGGGCGTTCAGTTATCATACAATATGGTTGATTAAGCGCATTTAATACTTCAGTAGTTTTTTATTGGTTTTCATTAAGATATAAAGCCATGGGACATATCTTTAAGCAGTATTGATATGATTTTGTTAGAGCAACAGAGTTTATCATGAGTCGACAAATCTATTTTGCTAAAACAGCAGGAATCACGCTAATAGAGCTGTTAGTCGCCATTGCCATTATGGGCATTGCACTAGGTATTGGTATGCCTGCAATAAGTACCATGGCCAACGATAACTCATTAACGACTACTTACAATCAAACCGTCAGCTTAACAGCCTACGCACGTAGCCAAGCAAGCAAAAGAAATAGTCAACGCATTACCTTGTGTAAATCTACCGACAGCAAAAACTGTTCCGATGCCACTGCTGGTTTTAAATTGATTGTCTTTGTCGACGGTAACACCATGGGCCAGGTCGACGGCGACGATATTTTATTAAAAGAAATTCAAATCGACAATACCAGAATCAAGCTTAAATTTAACCAGTTTGATAACAATAGAATTGTATTCCTAAGCAGTGGCAAACCGCAATCAACAGGTAATATTATGATTTGTGACGCTCGAAACGCTCCAGTTCATGGCATTATTATGAACATAAGCGGCCAAGTAAGAAAAGCCTCTGCAGGAGAGAGCTCATGCGGCTAGCAAATTCCTCACCAAGATTTACCACGGGACAACTACGTTCATTGGGTTTTAGCTTACTTGAGGTGCTCATTGCTGTCTCTATTTTAGCGGTCGCAATGCTGGGCATTGCAGCCATGCAATTGATGAGTATAAAAGATAATCGTGACGCCTATTTTCGCTCGCAAGCCGTTTTATTAAGCCAAGACATGGCCGAACGTATGCGCAGTAATAAATCGCAAATATCAGCCTACAATGGTATCAATACTAACACCAGTTACAGTGACCCAGGCTGTTCGCCATGTACACCGACCCAGATTGTGAGCCTTGATAAATATGAATGGAGCAAAAAAATAAAATCCACGACTAATATGACACAATTAATCCCCAGCGCCCAAGGCACTGTAACTGAGTCGGCTGGTATTTATACCATCTCAGTTAGCTGGCAAGCTGACGCTGCCACGGCCAGCACTTATAGCATCCGACTCGCGATATAGGTTTAAAATGACAAAAAAACACCAATACCAGAATAGTATGCTGCAACAGGGATTCAGTTTAATTGAATTAATGATTGCGCTAACGCTTAGTACAGTGGTTATTGGCAGTGTCTTTTCTGCTTTTTTTAATGCTAAGCAAACCGATCGCTTAGCGCACTCTTTATCGCGTTTACAGGAAAGTGGCCGCTTTAGTCTTGATTACCTCGCCCGTGAGATACGGATGACTGGTTACCTCGGCTGCGCCACCGCAGCGGGGGTCAATCTAAATATTAATGCCGTCAACGCGCCAGCAGGCGGCTTGTTAGGTAATGAGCTAATAGGTTACGAAGCTCCAGCGACCAGTTGGTGGAGTACAACTCAATACGATATTAGTGGCACCCTTGAGATCCGTACACCAAAGCTGGGCAGTGATATTATTAATATTAAACGCGCCACGCGGATCGACGGCACATTAACCGGCAATTTAACCCAAAATAATGCCAACATAACGACTTCTGGTGATGTTACTGAGTATGTTCAAAACAATGATCTGGTATTAATCTCAGACTGTGTCAACGCCGACTTGTTTGCCGCCACCAATGTCACCATTACCAGTGGAGAAACACTGATTGTTCATGCTGTAGGAACTGATGGCAACACTGTTCCACAGCTTGCTAACATTTACGATGACCAAGCCAGCCTCTATCAATTTAGCTCAATCAGCTACTTTGTTTCTGATACTGGCCGTGACAATAGTCGTGGCGAGCCGATATATGCGCTCTATCAAGCCAATGAAACCTTTGACGCCGCCGAGTTTAACAGCCAAGAAATTGTTGAAGGGGTCGAGAGCATGCAAATTCTGTATGGCGAGCGCAGCACCAACGGTAACATTGATTTTGTTAAAGCAAGCGATGTTGGCACATGGGCTGATGTCACGACGATAAAGATAGCATTAATGCTCACCAGCAATGATAGTGTTAGGCAGTCTTACGATACCAATAGCTATGAACTGCTCGATGTGACTAGTGCTAATACCAATGCTGGCTCTACTGCCAGTGTAAACACTCACAGTGAAGACAAGCGGCTGCGTCAAATATTCACCAGCAGTACCGTGCTCAGGAATAGGTGATTCATGCTAAATAAACAACCAACAACAATCAAAAAACAACAAGGCGCTGCGCTTATCGTTTGTTTAGTGGTATTGCTCATTATTACCATTCTTGCCGCATCAGGCATCACTAGCGCTTCACTACAACAAAAAATGGCGGCCAATATTCAACAACAAAATGAAACGTTTCAAGCCACTGAAAGCGGCATAGCTCTGTTAATGAACCTTGTCACAGGCAACGCTGTTACAGCAGGCAACTCTCAGCTGCTGTCCGACGCCTTAAGTTCACCAGCAACCACCATTTCATTTAGCAACGGTTTAAGCCGCACCAGTGGCAATATTATCGATGTATCAACCAGTGTTAATTACCTGTCGAACATGACCACAGCCATTGGTAACTCTATTGATGCCGACGAAAGTTCAACCATCATTTCCGGCCACCGCTTTATTGTCACTGGTGAATCAACCATGCCATCGGGTGCAACAACCCGGATTGAACTCGGCTTACAATACGATTAACGGAGCACTACAATGACCAAATTTCGACATAAAATATGGATGTTTGCTCTGGGATTACTTCTGCCAGGATTGTCATCGCTGCCGGCAAGCGCCGACGATACCGAAGTATTATTTTCTGCTGGCACCAAACCTAACGTTTTGTTCATTCTTGATAGCTCAGGCTCAATGGTGACTCATGATGAGAGTGGGTTTTCTCGATTACAACGGATGAAAGACGCGTTGCACTCATTGATTAGCACCTCAGAAAACATGAATATTTCAATGATGCAATTTAACACGGATGGTGGCACTGTTATTTACCCGTTCAGTGATTTAAATACAACGGTGGCGGCTCACACGATTAATGGGCTATCTCGCAGTGTGATTGAGTTTACCGATGATGCCGTCGAGTCAAGCTCGGGCAGTGTCTCTTCTTTAGATAAAGAGACACTGCCCATAAAAGACGCCAAGACAATAGGTTTACGGTTTAACAACATTACTATTCCCAAAGATCATGCTATCACAGCTGCCCACCTTGTGCTGACAGCAAAAGATTACCACGAGGGCACTGCTAATGCCGAGATTACAGCACAAGACAGTGCTAATCCGGTAAAATTTGCAAGGGTTGATGATAATATTAGCGGCCGCACATCAACAACGGCATCGGTCGTATGGAATTTTTCTACTTGGAACTTAAACTCCCAATACACATCCCCTGATATAACGTCAATCATTACCGAATTAGTCACCCGTAGCGATTGGGCTAGTGGCAACAGCATGGTGATAAAGTTAAGACATACCCAAGGCACCAGAAAAGCTTATGCTCAATATGACTGGGCTGGCACCCCGCCAAAACTCGTTATCCAAACAGCCGCCATCACGATGCCAGAAAGGACCGCTGGAGAGGCAATACTTGATACAATAGATCTAATTCACCCCGCTGGCTCAACGCCAATTGTCAACGCCTTGTATGAAGGTGTTCGCTACCTTATGGGGGAAACCGTCGATATTGGCTTATCACGCGGCGATACTTCGTCTTGGTCTAAACGATTTGCCCGACTCTCCCACCCAGGTTCATATACCAATGGTGTTCCTAAGGTGGTTTCTACTTGTAATAGCTATGATCTGAACTCAAAGACCTGCTACGCAGAAGAAATCCTCAACGAGGGAGTCAATAGCCCGACCTATATTTCGCCAATCTCCGAGACCTGTCAGGCCGATAATAACTTTGTGATATTACTGACCGATGGTCAGGCAACAGGTAATAACCCAAAAGAAACTGCGATTGAGAGTTTAACGGGTGGCACCTGCTCTGGTAGTGGCGACAATAGGTGTGGCACTACGATAGCACGCTTTATTCGGACCGGTGATTTACGCACAGATATAACCTCAGCGACTAACAGCGGTAAACTTTATACTATCGGCTTTAACCACACTGATACCTGGCTTGAGAGTCTCGCCAATGATAACAACGGCGGTGGCGGTTACCACACAGCCAGTACATCAGCAGGGCTGCTAACAACTTTTAATACTATTTTCGCCAATATTCTCGATGTTAATACAACTTTTACTGCAGCGGGGATCTCGGTCAATAGTTTCAACAAACTAACTCATAATAATGAATTGTACTTTTCCTTGTTCAAACCAAGCAAACAGACTCAATGGGATGGTAATTTAAAACGTTACGAGTTAAATAACTCAGGGAAAATAGTTGATTCAGCTGGCAACTTAGCGGTCAACGATAGTACGGGATATTTCAACGCCGACTCAAGAAGCTTTTGGTCGACCCTCGATGATGGTGACGAAGTAGGGAATGGCGGTGTTGCAAGCAACCTCGAAGGCACCAGTCGAAAAGTATATACCTACCTTGGCAGCAGTCGCACACTGTCAAACACCAGTAACCTAGTAGAAACAAATAATAGCAATTTAACCAAGGCGATGTTTGGTTTAGCAGCTGACGCAACAACTGCTGAGCTAACAGAACTCATTAATTTTACCCGTGGTTTAAACACCGCTGGCACAAATAGCCGCCTGCAACTATTTGACCCGCTCCACTCCATTGCATTTACTGTCACCTATGGTAGTGACGCTTCAACCGCTGAAAATTTAGTTTTTTTTGGCGATAATCAAGGCATGCTCCATGCGATTGATAGCAGTGATGGCAAAGAGAAATGGGCTTTTATTCCACAAGAGTTATTAGGTAAGCAAGCAACATTAATGGCCAACGGCGAGCATACCACCAGCGGTCATGTTTATGGTCTAGACGGTAATATCACCGGCTCAGTTATCGATGGTAAAAAATACCTTTATGTTGGCATGCGCCGCGGCGGACGCAGTTATTATGCGTTTGATATCACCAGCCAAACTGAACCTAAGTTGGTGTGGCAAATTACCGGTGGTGACGGTAATTTTAAAGAGCTTGGCCAAAGCTGGTCAAAGCCAATCAAAACGAAAGTAAAAATCGGCAGCACCATTAAAGATGTGTTAATTTTTGCTGGGGGTTACGACGAAGCGCAAGACAACAAACTAATCCGCTCTGCTGACTCTATGGGCCGCGCTATATACATTGTCGATGCAGTAACGGGTGCCAGATTATGGTGGGCTAGTGGTAGCAGTATTAGAGACGCCAGCAATAGTTTTGCGACCGAACGACTAAGCGATATGTTGTACAGCTTTGCTTCAGACATTAAGGTTATTGACCTTGATGACGACGGTTTGGCCGATCAAATGTATGTCGGCGATACCGGCGGGCAGTTATGGCGCTTTGATATTACTAATGGCAATGGTGCATCAACACTGATTGATGGGTTAGTACTTGCTGATATCAATGGCGACACAGCGGCGACCAATCGGCGTTTTTATCATACCCCTGATCTCTCAATGTTCGACGATGAGACCTTGGCTGTTGCGATAGGATCTGGTTATCAGGCCCACCCATTAAATACCACAATTGAAGACAATTTCTATTTGATAAAAACGCCGATGGCCGTACCATCAAGCTACAATAGTCTGCAGCACAGTCCGCTCAACTTAATGAACGTAACCAGCAGTGACGACAGCAACGACGTATTCACCGCTATCGATCACAGCGTTTTAATCACCAAAAATGGTTGGTATATCGAATTAAAAGCCAATCAAGGTGAAAAGGTGTTAGCACCAAGTCGGACTGCTGAAAATGAAATTTGGTTTACGACGTTCGAACCAAAACCTCAAACCATCGCCTGTACTGTAGTGCCCGGTTTATCAAGGTTATATCGAGTTAATTATTTTGATGGCTCTCCCGCGTATGACGACACCATACCTGACTCTTCAGCTCAAGCATGCAGTGATAGTGGCGTTGATTGCTCTATAGATGACAGATCGATAGAGCTAAAAACCCCGTCGTTACCGACCGAACCCGTAATTTTAAAAATTCACGGTAAAAAGATGATCGCAGTTGGAAGAGAAATTCAGCAATTTGGAATTGTTGATGCAACCACCATTTACTGGACAGATAATTAATAAGGATTAATGATGCGACCTAACCGACAAAACGGAATCACCTTAATTGAATTGTTGATTGTTATTGCAATAATTGGCATTTTATCCACAATCGTTTATCCAAATTATAAAAGCTCGGTCGTTAAAACCAATCGTGCCCAAGCTAAAATTGCTTTAGAAGGACTGGCTGGCGCGATGGAGCGTTATTATAGTGAAAATAATAGCTATGCCGGCGCTAAATTTAGCTCCGCTGGTGGCTCAATTCCCCTTTCAACCAAGGTGCCACGAGACGGCACGAGTAAATATTACGTGTTAACCATTGTCAGTGCAGCGGCTCAAAGCTATTCATTAAAAGCTACAGCACAATCGGATTCGCCACAAGCTGGCGATGGCGATTTAACCCTAAGCCATACTGGAGCAAGGAAATGGGGCACTCAAAATAGCTGGCAAGATTAAGCCGAATAGTAATACTATTACACCTAAATAGATGATCATTTATCACGGTTAAAACTAATCAAAATGGTAAAATAAAAGTTATGTTCTAGACTGAATCTAAGATTAATATTTTGGTAAGGGATAGAACAGATGGATTTTATTTACTATTTGGTAGTGGGGTTATTACTAATCATTGCGATGAATTATGTGTTGTTGGGTGAATATTTCCAATACCATTGTAATTCAGAGTCTGTCTGCCAGCTGACCAGTAATAAAGTATCTTATAACTTACTCGATAGATAACTTACTCGATAGATAGCTTAGCTTTGGCTTGCACAGGTGTTGATTTCAGCGTTGGCCGAGTTAATAAGTAACAAGAAACGCAACAAGCGATAGCAATCATCAGTAGCTTAGCCCAGAAGAAATCAACAAAGAAAATCACCGAACTACCAATCGACAGCCACAACAACGCTATCGTGGTACATTTCACTTTTAGTGGCAAACCGCGACCACTGCGGTAATTTTGAATATACGAGCCAAACCAACGGTGATTAATCAGCCACTGGTAAAATTTATCTGAACTTTTGGCAAAACAGCTGGCAGACAGCAATAAAAAAGGCGTGGTTGGCAATAAGGGCAGGACAATACCAATAACACCTAAAATCAGTGATATCACCCCGATCGTCATCAAACTATAACGTTTAAAACTTCCCACTGCTGACACCCGCTTTGGTTAATAGCCATAAACCTAAGCTAACGATAAGCTTAACAAGTTGCAAGTCTAATTATCTTGACCTTGGCAAGCGCATTATAATCTAGATATTGGCGCATGTTTCGCAAACACCCCCCAATATCTCTGAAATTTTGTCCATTTATTTCAAACGCTCTTGCCGTGTAATCTTGACTAGCTTTCTTGAATAACGACACTCACTTTAAGTACCTGACCAAGAAATTCTACTTCGTCGCCGTTATACACTTTTTTGCGTTTACGTGTTTCAATTAAGCCGTTTAACAACACTTCGCCATTGGCGATGCGGACTTTAGCTTCGCCACCGCCTTCCACTAAATTCTCAATTTTTAGAATTTTGTACAGCTCAATCGGCTCAACATTGACTTCAACAATAACAACCTGGTCTTTAGACGCGGGTTGTGTTGTCGCTGGGCCTTTTACTTTTTTATTGCGACTTCCAATAGCCATAATTATTCACTCAAAAATTATATTGGCGCAAGCTTAACGGCTTAACGCGATAAAGTGAAATAATTGGTCAACAATTTATAAATTTCTGTGCCCTGATTAACGCTGGCCGAGGCAAAATGTAAAACCGGAATACAGTTTTCTAATGCTGGAGTCACCTCAACCACATCATCTTGGTCGTAACGATCCATGCGAAGCGTTCGCACTAACGGCTCGCCCGCTTTAACCTGTTGCCCTAAAGGCGCCAAGTATTCAACCAGACCACTTTTGTTGGCATAAACGGTGCGATAGTCTTTTAAATCACAGCCATAGCGAGTCATTTCGGTAGGCTCGAAACTGCCTTTTTTTATCACACGATGATGACTAAGGTAGCTAAGAATACTGTGACTATCTCGCTTGGCTTCCTCAAGACATAACCATTCTTGCGAACCTAACTCAAGTGTAAAGGCCTTGACCGCAACCTCGATTGCTCGACCTTGATCGCTGTACGCCTGCTGTAATTGCCACCACGGGCAAAAACAAGCTTCGTCGAGCGCACCGTCAAAATCACGCGGAATAAATAACACATGCGGGATATCAAATAATACTGCGCTATCTTTGGTGTACTCGGGGCAATAAAGGTGACGTGAAGAAATTGGCCCGGTATGTAAATCAAGCACAATATCGGCCTCGAATGCCATGCGCTGTAGCTTCGCGCACAAGAACCGCCCAGTAGTGACACCATATGGGTTGTTAAATCGTTGCTGCTCAAGATCGGCAATAATCAGTGCTCGGAACTGACTAACGATTTCACTCATGCTTAAATCTGGATTTTGCTGCGCAAACTGTTGCGGTAGTTGCGCATTAAAATGATAACCGCGGTTCCAGTTATCACCCGTAATGGGATCAAATCGACCTAAAGTAAACTCGCCACTTTTTTGATTGCTGCCAATCGGATTAGCTAACGGCACCAAGGTGATGTCACCGTAACAATCGAGCTGCTTTAATTGCTCTAACAACTGAAATATTACCGCATTACCTTGAACTTCGGCGCCGTGCATATTTGCCTGAATGTAGACACTAGGGCCATTGCCCTGCCCTTTAATCGAATAAACAGGCACGGTCATCGCCTGACCATTAGCCATGTGGGTAACTTCTACTTCAGACGAAATAATTTGTGACATTAACAAAACCTTACAATGAATAACTTAACTTATTGTTTAAAACAAAAAACCAGCTCCTAAGAGCTGGTCTGGCTTAGCATAAATACGATGAAGCCGGCTGGGACGCACGAATAATTTCAAACTGCCCCCCCTGATAAACCACTTCTGCCGGTAACGCGTGACACAAGAAAAACGGCATCGCTTCAGTGAAACCATAGGCACCACATTGCGAGAACATCAGCGTGTCATCAACCTTAACATCTTGCGGCAAATCAAGCTCACCTAACTTATCTAAACTGGTACACAGCGGGCCGTGCAAGTGAAACGGCTGTTGCTTAACTTTTGATGAACGTAACAGCTGCACCGGAAAAGGTTGTTCGGTAATTGCTGGGCGCAATAAATGATTAATGCCGCCTTCTAAAACCAGTAACTCTTGCTGGTAATTCGTTTTTCGGTCAACCACATTGGTTAGGTAATGACCATACTCACCAACCGCAAAGCGGCCAAGCTCAAGCCACAGTTCATTAACACCAGCGCTGTGTTTAATCTCGGTTAATGCTGCCACAAGTTGTGACCAGTCAAGCGATGGCTCGTCGGCACAATAAGGAATGCCAAGTCCACCACCTAAATCCAACACTTTTAGCTCAAATTTCAATTGCTGAGCCAAATCGGTTAATGGCTTAATCATTTGCTGCCATAAACGGATTAACTTTAACGGATCGAGCATATTGCCCCATTGAAAGATATGTAATCCAACCACATCAAGCTCAGGGTAGTCTGCTAAATCGATTTGAGACCATTCATCGGTGCCCAAACCAAAAGGGGTTAAGCTGTTGCCACCAAGGGGATTATTGTCACCTTCGTCGAAACGTAGCTGAACCCGCAGTAATACTTGTGGCGTAAACTCAACCGCTGCTGCCAATTGATTAAGCAATACCAGCTGATTGACGCTTTCAACCACATAAGTATTAACCCCACGCTCAAGAAAATGCGTTAACTGAGCACGTGATTTGGCAGGGCCAGTATTTAAGATCCGCTGTGCACTAACCCCTTGGGCCAATACCTGCTCTAATTCACCTAAACTTGCGACATCAAAGTTCATGCCGTTATCATCAAGCGTTTGGATAACGCGCGATAACGGATTGGCTTTAACCGCAAACCACAGCTTAATTTGTTCGTTTTTCAAACTTGCAATATGGCTAGCTAAAGCGTCAATGTCGTAGACGAAAAAAGGCGCAGCTTGCTCGCCGGCGAACGTCTGTAATTTAGTGCGAAATTCGCCAGTGACCGCTCTCATTATCTTAACGCCTGTTCCAGTTCGAGTGCCGCATCACTCTGACCATCACGGTACTTAATGATAATTGGACAAAACATTGTTAAGCCATGCTGCTTAGCCCATTCACTTTGAATTGGTCGCGTGCCAGGAATAACAATCGCATTACGTGGAATAGGCTGGCCTTTGGCTAACATCACTTCATTAACACAGTCATACACAGGAACCGAAGCCGACAAGGTGACACCCGGAGCTAATACTGCACCTTCTTTAACAACCACGCCTTCAACCAAGATACAACCAGCACTAATAAATGCATTATCTTCAACCACAACCGGGCTAGCACCAATTGGCTCTAATACGCCGCCAATTTGAACGCCGGCAGAAATATGAACATTTTTACCAATTTGAGCACATGAACCAACCAATGCATTCGAGTCAATCATGGTGCCGCTATCAACATAAGCGCCAACATTAATGTAAGCTGGCGGCATAATGATAACGCCAGGCGCAACATAGCTACCACGACGAACCGATGAGCCGCCCGGCACTAGACGCACCTTATCTTGCGGGGTAAATTGACGCGGTGCTAAATTGTGCTTATCGACAAAACCCTGATACTGACCTTCAAAGCTAATATTCTCACCCGCTTTAAAAGCTTCTAAAATTGCTTTTTTAACGTCAACATTTGCGTGCCAGTTACCTTCGCTGTCTTGCGTCGCCGCACGTAATTCACCAACTTCTAATAATTCAAAAACTTGTTGCCAATTCATTGTAATAAACCTATTTATGTTATTGCTGTGAAAACCACTGTTCAATTTTGGTGTTGGCCTCAATTAGGGCCTGATGCTGCGTTAACTCATGATGAGTTAGCGGCATCCGTAAATCAGGATGTTTAATTAGCTGCTGCTGATGCATCAGTATTTTTACTGGGATCGGATTAGCGACACTAAATAATGGCGCAATTGATGCTTGCCACAGTGCCAAATCGTCAACCATGTTGGTTGCTAAACACTGATTAACATACAGTCGGGTCGCTTGCGGCCAAGCGTTAGCACAAACTGAGACTAAACCTGCGGCACCAAGCGCTGAAAATTCGGCTAACATTGCGTCTTCGCCACTAAAAATAGCGATTGAAGGCAATGCTTGTTTAAAATCATTAAAGGTGACACCGCTGCCGCTGGCCTCTTTGACTGACCAAAAGTTAGGATGGTCAGCTAAGTTTGCTAGCGCGTCGAGTGACAAGTCGACACCGGCGCGCGAAGGCACGTTATAGATCATGCAAGGAAACTGACTGCGCTCAAGTAAAGCGCGGAACCATTGTTCTTGGCCTTTAGGGCCAGGTTTAGCGTAAAGCGGCGCGGCCAATAAATAGCTATCGATCGGCAGCTGGTTACAAAACTCAATCCACCCCAGCTGATGCTCAAGGTTATAACCACCAATAGCGACCATTAACGGCGCGTCAGGGCTGTGATTACAAGCAAAGCGGACAATCTCTTGCTGCTCGTCATTGGTTAAAGCCAGCCCTTCACCCGTACTACCAAGTAATAAAATACCATTACCGGCGGCAGCTTGTTGATCGAGCAAGTCTGCCAACGCATTATAATCAACACCGCTACTTCCATTAAATGGGGTAACGAGTGCCGTCCATAGTGGGTACTGAGATAAATCGAAACGAGGCATTACGCCGCTCCTTGATTGTTAAGGGTAAACATTTGGTCGTGTAAACGACTAACGACATCGGATGCCACGTCATCAGCAACCAAAAAACATAAATTATGCTGACTAGCACCATGACAAATTAAACGGACGTTAACATCACCTAGCGCGCTAAATAAGCGAGCGCCAACACCATCACACCGATCAATTTTATTGCCCACTAAGGCCACCAGCGCTAAGTTTTCTTCTACCGTCACTTCACAAACCTGATTCAGTTCAGCCAGTAATTCATCACTAAGTAATGCTCGGCCACTGGAATCACTACCGGTACTATCAAGCGTTAAGGCAATACTAATTTCAGAAGTGGTGACCAGATCAACACTGAGGTTATGCTTGGCTAAAAGAGTAAATACGCGCGCGAGAAAACCCGGTGCTTGCAACATTTCCATGCTGGTCACCGTGACCAACGTTTGATTACGGCGCAGCGCTATCGCACGGTAAACCGGCTTATTTTCAGTTTGATTGCGCACCATAGTGCCGCCCGCATCAGGTTCGCGTGACGAACCGACAAACACCGGAATATTTTTGCGCATCGCAGGAATAAGGGTTGATGGGTGTAAAACCTTAGCGCCAAATGTTGCTAACTCTGCCGCTTCGTTAAAGCTGATTTCAGTTAGGGCTCTGGCTTGATCGGTAATGCGGGGGTCAGTAGTAAAGATGCCGGTAACATCAGTCCAAATATTAATTTGCACCGCGTCGAGCGCTTCGCCAATTAATGCCGCCGAGTAGTCACTGCCACCGCGACCAAGCGTGGTGGTGGTGCCACTGGCATCAGCCCCAATAAAGCCTTGGGTCACAACAATGTTATTTTCTAATAATGGCTGTAACCGTTGCTGAACTAGAGGTAATATTTCGGCAACTTGGGGCAATGCTTTACCAAAGTTCGAGTCAGTTCTTAAGATGTCTCGCACATCAAAAAACATCGCTGGTGCGCCTTTGGCCAGTAATACCTGAGTAAACAAGGTTGATGACAGGCGTTCGCCGAACGACAATAATGTATCGGTTAATTGCGTACTAGGTTGCGCGGCAATCGCGTCGCTAATGTCACTCAGCTGAGCTAATAAATGATTAACTTGCTCTAAAACCTGCGAATTTAGGTTTAAATGAGCAATGATGTTCTGTTGAATTTTTTCAATGTTGTTGATAGCTTGCTGGCGCTGCTGTGGGTTTAACTGGCCAGTGCTTAATTCAACCAGCAAGTTGGTGACACCGCTAGACGCACTAACAACGACGACACAGGTTTGCGGACAGTTAATAACAATATTGGCGCACCGCTCCATCGCTTGAAAATCAGCAAGACTGGTGCCACCAAATTTGGCGACTATCGGCGAAGAAGTTGGAACATGTGTCAAGTTGGTCATAATCTCTCTCGAACGTTTAATGTTGAGAGAACTTGAGGCATTTGAATATCGGCTAGAGTCAGTGCTCTGGTCGATTACAAAGACCAGAAGCTCTCCACCTAATAGGTGACAATCTTTAAGGATTCAGCCTTAAAAACCAAAATGATGATTATTCCAAAAATCACAATCTCTCGGCGCTAGTCCCCCTCACTGTCAGTCTTCGAGATTTGGCTCTCTCATAACAGCTACCTGGCTAACGCTCCTCTTCTGGCCTTTCTCTGTCGGTAGCAGTTACACCGCACCAACAGTACTAGAAAGGACAGCGCTATTAAATCATTGGCTCGACCATGGCGTCAAGTAGTAATTTAATTTAAATTTGTTCAGTTTTAAATCGCAACACAGCGACGTTTTGCCGATAGAAAAACGCCAGCGTTAGCGTTATGCTTAAGAAAAACATATATAAATCATAAATCGGTGTCTGCTGTGCTTGTTTCAAACCTTACCCTGACCAACAAAAATCAACTGCTGTTACAGATCGACCATCTGACGTTAGCGGCCAATCAATCGATGCTTATCTGTGGCGATAATGCCAGTGGCAAGTCATTATTAGCTCAGGTAATTTCAGGTGATATAGCAACAGAGCCTGGCCAAGTTGTTACACCTGAACATATCGCTAGTGTCAGCTTTGCGCTTGAGAATAATTTGTTGTCACAAGATCGCCATAACGACGATAGCGAAGCGGTCGATGGTGGCATCGATTGGGGTCGCAGCGCCCGTGACATGATAGGTAGCAGTATCATCGTGGATCAAATAATCGAACTATTGCAAATAGCGCCATTATTGGATAAACCTTTTAAGATTTTATCAACTGGCGAAACCCGTAAAGTATTGCTTGCTCAGGCCTTAGTAAAACAACCCGATTTGTTGATTTTAGACGAGCCTTACGCGGGACTCGATATCGCCTCTCAGCAGCATTTAACCAAGGTGTTAGAACAGCTTATCAAGCAAGGCACTAGCATTATATTAATCGATTTTTATCATGACGAATTACCAAAAAATATCGAAAACATTGTGTTAATGGCACAAGGAAAAATAATCCTTAATGATCGGCGTGCTCAGGTTTTAAATTCACCCCTTTGGCAGCAAGCCAATCAACATAAAATCAACTTGCCTCATCACCTGCCCGACTGTTATAACTACCAACATTTGGCTGATGACCAGCCATTTATTGAAATAAACGATTTAAATATTTCATATGAAGACAACCAAGTCTTTAGCGGCTTAAATTGGTCTTTTAAACCCGGCCAGCATTGGCGTTTGGCTGGCCCTAATGGCTGTGGCAAGTCAACCTTGCTTGGCTTAATAAATGGTGACAATCCTAAAGCCTATGGCAAAGATATTAGCTTATTTGGCCGCAAACGAGGTAGCGGTGAAACCGTGTGGGATATTAAACGTCATTATGGTTTAGTCAGCGCTCAGTTACATCGTGATTACCGTGCTAGCTGTTCGGTATTAGGGGTAGTTATTTCTGGCTTTTTCGACAGTATTGGCTTGTATGAAACACCGAGCGAACATCAAATAGAAATCGCCAAGCAATGGCTGGCATTACTGGCGATTGAATGTCCTGACAACGCGCCGTTTTCGACCCTGTCTTATGGGGAGCAACGCTTAGTACTGATTGCCCGTGCGGTGGTAAAACTGCCGTTAATTCTCATTTTAGATGAGCCCTGTTTAGGATTAGATAATCATAACCGCGCCCAAGTCTTGGCACTGATTGATTATATTACTCGTCACAGTAACACTCATATTTTATTTGTTAGCCACGATGCTCGAGATAAGTTAAGTTGTTTAAGTCATCAGCTAACTTTTGAACCCGTTGATGATCATTATCAGATTAGCCAATCGCGCTTAACATAGCGCAACAGTGGAGTAACTCATGAGCAAGCCAGACCACAAACCGCTTCGATTATCTCAAATCATTACGAGTGTGTTTGCTGCCATGCTTGGGGTGCAAAGTGACAAAAATCGCCAGCGTGACTTCCAAGCTGGCGATCCTAAACACTACATTATTATTGGTATTGTGATCGCGATGTTACTGGTCTTTGGCCTGATTGCTCTAGTAAATTTAGTGCTGGCTAACGCCAGCTGAAATACTTAGTAACTTAGTAACTTAGTAACTTAGTAACTTAGTAACCTATTAAACGAAAAAGTAATGATCAAGCAACAAAATATTAAACAACAACATTAAGTGATAAATTGAATACCTAAACACCGCCATTGGCGAACGTTTTTCAGGTGTATATTTGAGCTGCCACGCAACATAGAAAAAGCCCCAGTTAAGCGCACTTGAACCAATAAAATATATCCAGCCAGACATTCCGGTTAAAAACGGCAATAAACCTACCGCCATTAATAATACGGTATAAAGCAAAATCATTGTTTTGGTAAATTCAATGCCGTGAGTCACCGGTAACATCGGCAAGCCAGTTTTTTTATAATCGTCACAGCGGTCAATCGCCAGTGCCCAAAAGTGCGGTGGGGTCCAAGTAAAAATGATCATTACTAATAATAAAGCGTTAGGGTCAAACTGCCCGGTCATGGCGGTCCAGCCCAATAATGGTGGCGCGGCACCGGCGATGCCGCCAATGACGATATTTTGTGGCGTCGCTCGTTTGAGCCACAAGGTATAAACCACCGCATAACCTAACATACTGGCCAAGGTCAATAATGCGGTTAATGGATTAATCAATGTCCACAATATCAGCATGCCAAGCACGGCCAAAACGGTGCCAAAAACTAATGCATGCTTGAGTGTTACTTTGCCCTGCGGAATAGGTCGGCGCTTGGTTCGCGCCATCTTGCAATCGATATTATGATCGATGCAATGATTAAATACCGCGCCAGACGACGCCAACAACCCAATACCCAAACAGCTAATAAGCACCTGAGATAATGCCGGTATTTCAGGGGTAGCCAAACACATGCCAACGACAGCTGTCAGTAACAACAACATGATTACCTTGGGTTTAGTCAGCTGATAATAGGCACGGAAAACGTCAGCTATGCTCAAACCTTGCGTCATATAATTATGAGATGGTGAATCTATCATTATGCGCTCCAAAGATAGGTATTATAAGGTCAGTTAAAGCTGGAAATTCAGCCTAACCAATTCGAGATAATTTAAGTAACTGTTTAATATCGAGCAACAAATCGTGCGCGACCACTAAGGATTGCTGTTTATTATCTGGAAACTCAAATGACATCACTAAGTTGCCTTGCGGATCAACAATAATAGCCCGTTGATCATGTGGAAATTGTTGGTCAGCACTGGTATTAATAAGCTGAACCAGTTGCTGATTAATAAAATCAGGCATAACATCATTACTTTTAATATCAACGGGCTTATTATCGGTCGCTAACACCACCGCCACACGATCTTGTAACCGCCCCAGCGCCTGCCATGTTTGCTGCAAATAGCCTAAACGTTGATAACAACGATCATCACAACCGCCATTGGCGATATATAACAATTGCCAGCGACCCGCGATTGGATTGGCTATCGTTAAGCTTTGATAACTAACCGCCTCTGTTAACAGCTGACCACCATGGGTGGTTACTTCACCGCGAAAACCACTGCTGAGCAGTAATTTAGCCAGAATAATTGGTAGGGCAAAGGCTAAAAACAGCCAAATAAGTTGTTTGCTATTACGTTTTTTGGTCGCAGACATCCAGATCTCTCCTAAAGTTTCGATAAAACAAGCCACTTAAGCCGACTAAGGTAATTGCTAAGGCAAACCATTGCATCGCATAACCTAGGTGTTTCTCAACCGACATATTGATCCATAACCACTTTTTTTTGTAACCGAGTTCAAACGAAGGATCAAGTCGTAAAATTGCCGGAAAAACCTTGGCGTTATCAATTTTAAGCTGCAGCAGTTTGGCCATTTCATTAGGTTTAATTTGACCAATAATTTGCGGCCAATTGCCATTGCTTACCGTATCAAAAGCGTAGGGGTTATCTTTAGGTTGGTGTAAATTACCGGTTACCGCTAGTTTACCGCTCCAGCGTTGTAATGGTGGTAGCTGGTCCCTAAAGCCGGTTGAAGCGACCCAACCTAAATTAACCAACACTAACTGGCGGCTAACATCGCCAGGAACCAATGGCACAATTAACAATGGCACGATAACCTGATAACCAACCCGCCCCATATGGGTTACGTTATCGAGTAAAAAGGTATATTGATGCTGCAAATAACCCGTTGCTATCACCGGTAACTGACTCAAATCTGCTGGTGTATTAGCTTGTTCAAACAACAACTCAACTGGCTGGTGAGGCAAGACTAAGCGCGCTGAAACCTGAGCTAAGTATTGACGCTTTTGCTGCGCCCTATCGAGCTGCCACAGCCCAAGTTTAATTAAAACTACCGCTACCACGGCGATAAAAACAACTGAAACAATAGTGATTGCCTTAACATTTTTTATCATATAGCCTCAATAATAGTGGCAAATAAATCAGCAAAAATACTTTAAGGTGAGCACAAGATGAGCATTATAAAAATTTTCATTATTGCACTCTTTCTGGTTGTTTTTGTCAGCCTGTTTCAGGCGGTCAGGATCATGAGCAATCCAAGTTCAACCAAAAAAATGAGCCAGTTTCTCGGTCGTCGATTATTAATCTCGGTCGTAATATTCATGCTTATCTTACTGGCATTAGGTTTAGGATTTATTAGCCCTAACCCACGTCCTTATTAATATCAATTCCGATAATTAACTGATCATTCTTAACGGTTAAAACTAATTTAACGGAATTGGTATAAAAACGAATCATCACAAAATATAAACAAAGAAAAACAAGCCTAACCAAACCACATCGACAAAATGCCAATACCAACAGCTCGCTTGAAATGCAAAATGGTTCTCTGGACTAAAATGCCCTTTCAATACTCGCAGTAACATCACCAGCAGCATGATAGTACCAATAGTGACATGCATGCCGTGAAAGCCCGTTAAGATGAAAAAGGTATTACCATAAACTCCCGCGCTTAATGTCAGCCCCATGTGTCGATAGGCCTCAACATATTCTTGCACTTGAAAAAACAAAAAACTGGTGCCAAGCAATACCGTAATAAATAACATCAGCTTAAGCTGCTTACGATTGCCTTGCTCTAAACCGATGTGGGCAAAGTGTAAAGTAACCGACGAGGTCAATAAAATAATGGTATTAAGTAACGGCAAACCTTGCCAGCCCATTGCTTGGGTGGTGTCGCCTGCGGGTGTGACAATTAATGGCCAAATAGCTTCAAACTCCGGCCACAATACCAGTCCAGTCATTACATTGTTTGAGCCACCGGCGAGCCAAAAGGTCGAAATGTTGCGGACATAAAATAATGCGCCAAAAAAAGCGACAAAAAACATCACTTCTGAAAAAATAAACCAACTCATGCCCTGTCGAAAAGATCGGTCCATTTGAGCGCTATAGAGCCCGGCTTGCGACTCGTTAATAACATCATTAAACCAGCCAAACATCATCGCGACAATCACGCCAATTCCCACGGTTAAAATCCAACTGCCACTTGATGACTCACTGCCCATTTGCTGGACCATCGTGCCGGCACCAACAGCGATTAACAGCAGGCCGATCGCCCCTATAATTGGCCAATAACTTTGGGTTGGCACATAATAAACTGTTGTTTTTTCGGTCATGTTAGGCTCCTCTTATTCTTGCTACGGCTACATAGCAGCATGTTCTGGATGCTCGGCGTGTTCTGTGTGCTCAGCGTATTCGACATTGCTTGGTGTTGCTTGAGCGCTTGGCAGTTGGGTTACATCAAATAATGCATAGGACAATGTCAGCGTATGGATGTCTTTAGGAATGTCTGGCGAAATAAAAAAAACCAAACCCATTTCTGTTCGCTGTCCTGCTTTAAGCGGTTGTTGTGTGAAACAAAAACATTCGGTTTTATTAAGATAACTTGCAGCAAGACCCGGCGATACTGATGGCACAGCCTGTCCGACAATAGTTCGGTTTGATAAGTTATGTGCATTGAATTTAACCACCTTATTTTCGCCAGGATGAACGTCAACATAATTGATCGCAGGTGAAAAATCCCACGCCATGCCAGGGGGCACCGACGTCATAAATTGCAACCGCACAGTCCGTGTTTTATCAATCTTCATACTTTGTGCTGGCGCCTTAGTAATATTACGACCATTAAGACCTGTTATTTGGCAAAACACATCGTAAAGCGGTACCAAAGCAAAACCAAAACCAAACATCAATACAATCGCCGTGCTCAATTTTACAATGAGCCGCTGATTCTTTTTCTCTAATAATTGGCTCATCTTACTTAATTTCCGGTGGCGTAGTATGGCTATGGTACGGCGCTGGTGATGGCATGTCCCACTCTAAACCTTCTGCGCCTTCCCATGGTTTCGCTGGCGCTTTTTCACCACCGCGAACACATTTAACTAATACTGCAAGGAAGATTAATTGTGATAATCCAAAGGCAAAACCTCCTAGGCTAACCAGTTGATTAAAATCGGCAAACTGTAATGCGTAATCGGGAACCCGGCGCGGCATGCCTGCAAGTCCTAGAAAATGCATTGGGAAAAACAACACATTCACCGAGATTAATGAACACCAAAAATGAATCTTTCCCAAGCGTTCGTCATACATATGACCGGTCCATTTGGGCAGCCAATAATAAGCCGCCGCCATGATTGAAAATATAGCGCCCGTCACTAACACATAATGAAAATGAGCGACCACAAAATAAGTATCATGGTATTGAAAATCAGCAGGTGTAATCGCCAGCATCAGCCCGGAGAAACCCCCAATGGTAAATAACACAATAAACGCAATTGCGAATAGCATTGGGGTCTCAAATGTCAATGAACCACGCCACATCGTCGCGACCCAATTAAAAACCTTAACCCCGGTCGGTACTGAAATTAACATGGTGCAGTACATGAAAAACAGTTCGGCTGCGACTGGCATGCCCGTGGTAAACATGTGATGCGCCCAAACGGTAAATGACAAAATAGCGATTGATGAAGTTGCATAAACCATTGACGAATAACCAAAGAGTTTCTTGCGAGAAAATGTCGGAATAATCGCTGAAATAATGCCAAAAGAAGGCAAAATCATAATATAAACTTCGGGGTGACCAAAAAACCAAAATATGTGCTGAAATAATACCGGATCACCACCACCGGCGGCAGCGAAAAAGCTGGTACCAAAATATTTATCGGTTAAGACCATTGTTACGGTTGCCGCAAGCACCGGCATTACCGCAATTAATAAAAAGGCGGTAATTAACCAAGTCCAAACAAATAGTGGCATCTTCATATATGTCATGCCCGGTGCACGCATATTAATGATAGTGACCACGACATTTATCGCGCCTAATATCGAAGATATACCCATAATATGAATAGCAAAAACAAACAGTGCTGTACTGTCGGGTGAATAGGTCGTCGACAGCGGCGCGTAAAAAGTCCAGCCAAAGTTAGGACCACCGCCCTCCATAAATAACGATGATAATAGGATCGTAAAGGCCATCGGTAAAATCCAGAAGCTCCAGTTGTTCATTCTTGGCAATGCCATGTCAGGCGCGCCAATCATCATGGGGATTAACCAGTTAGCCAAACCTGTAAAGGCTGGCATCACCGCACCAAACACCATAATCAAACCGTGAACAGTGGTCATTTGATTAAAAAAGTTAGGTTCAACAATTTGTAAGCCAGGCTGATAGAGCTCGGCTCTAATCACCATAGCCATAGCGCCGCCAACCAAAAACATTAAAAAACTAAAACATAAATACAGCGTGCCAATATCTTTGTGATTAGTGGTCAGGATCCAGCGCATAATACCTTTTGCTGGTTGATGATGGCTTGAGCTATGTTGATCGCTATTGTGTTCACTATTGCCTTCACTATTGTCTTGCAATGTAATATCTTCCATTACTTAGTTCCCTCAACTGTCAATTCAAGGTCGGTCACTGTCACAACATCACCGGTATTATTATCCCATGCATTACGCTCATAAGTAATAACTGCCGCTAGCTCTGTTGGAGTGAGCTGATTGGCAAAGCCCATCATCGCAGTGCCTGACTTGCCATTAGCGACAATATCAACGTGAGTTTTGACATCGCCCAATACCACTGCACTGCCTTTAAGCGCCGGAAAGGCTCCCGGCATACCAGTGCCTGCCACTTGATGACAAGCAGCGCAACGCGTTAAATAAACAGACTCTCCCAAGTCGACATTTTCCTCACTTGTTACGGCACTGACTTTTTCAGCAACGACTGTTTCGATTGTTTCAGCCTTATGTTCAGCATGATGTTCGTGCTGCATATTCTCCGCAGGTACCGCCAGTACTTTTGGCTCTATTGTGGTAACTGATTTGCTAGTGATATCACTGGCCTGAACTACATCCCCGGTATTATTGCCCCATGCATTACGCTCATAGGTTATAACTGCAGCCAGTTCTTTCAAGCTAAGTTGCTTGGCAAAAGCTTGCATCGCAGTGCCAGTTTGACCATCGCGGACAATCGCAATGTGTTGATCGACATCACCTAAAGCAATGCTACTGCCTTTAATCGCAGGGAAAGCGCCGGGGATCCCCTCGCCACCCACTTGGTGACAAGCAGCACATCGGCTGTTGTACACCTGCTCTCCGAGTATCATTGATTGTTCAAGATCTACTGTCGCTGTTAATGATTGCTGTTCGGCTAGTTGCTGTGATTTTACCTGTGCCAACTGCTTATTAAGCCACGCTTGATAATCGGGTTCGGACAAAACCTCTACCACAATCGGCATAAAACCATGGTCTTTGCCACATAATTCAGCACATTGACCGCGGTAAATTCCTGGTTCGTCAATTTTAGTCCAGGCGCCATTGATAAAGCCGGGGTTAGCGTCTTGCTTAACCGAAAAAGCAGGCACCCACCATGAATGAATCACATCGTCTGAAGTCATTAAAAAGCTGATTTTTTGATTTACTGGCAGGACCAAGGGCCGATCAACCTCAAGTAAATAATGCTCTCCTTTAGCCACCTTGTTATGTATTTGGTCACTCGGGGTCGATAACAGACTAAAAAAACCAAAATCATGATCAAAATACTGATAATGCCACTTCCATTGTGAGCCAGTAATTTTAATCGTGATGCCGGGATTGGAGTCGTCTTCCATCTCAATTAAGGTTGATGTGGCCGGAACAGCCATCGCGATCAGAATAAAAAAAGGAATGATGGTCCAAAGTAATTCAACTTTAGTACTTTCGTGAAATTGTGCCGCTTTAGCGCCTTTAGACTTGCGGTGGTAGATAATGGCGTAAAACATTACCCCGAACACCACCACCCCAATCGCAGCACAGATGTACAAAATAGTCATGTGAAGACTATAAACATTGCGGCTAATTTCAGTGACGCCTTCGGTCATATTGTAAGATGACTGACCAAAAACCACTGGTGCTAGCAGTGACATTGTTAATACAGCAATAGATAATAGTTTCTTTTGCACACAAACCCCCTCAAGCTAATTGTTGCCACAATTGCAGAGAAGAGTTGCCCGCGATACTAATTGATTAGGATACGTGACGTAGGTGTCAATAACTGAAAAACAGAACACAGCGGTACTGTTGGCTAGTTAAAAATAGTCAATCAAGCATTCTTCCTTGCTCAATTTCCTTCACCACAAGAGATCACAAACGTAATAAAATTAGTAAAATAACTCATGTTCTGCAAAAAAAAACGGACTTGATTGAACTGCTGGCTAATTCGTAAAGCGACTAGACTCGGTCAAAAATATCGAGCCATACGCCTAAAGCCATATCTCAGTATAGAGCCTAAATCAAAAAAACATCAAGCTTAATAACAAAGCTTTATTGATCAAATAACACACAAGAATGAGCATAAACACTTAAAAATAGTAAAACAAAACTTGATTTAAGCCATAAATTAGACGATAAATTATATAGAAGGGTGTCGACTGATACCAATAAGTAACACTCCAATGCACTTCCTCAGAGTCTGTAGCTCAGAACCGATGATACAGAGACTATGTTCTAGAATTATGCTGCAAGTGGTTGAGAAATTGCCTGATATTTAACTCGTTTAACATAAAGGTGGCATTATGGTTTTATCGCATATCTGGGGAATATATACCCATCCAAAAAAAGAATGGCAAGCAATTGCCGATCGTCATGAATCTCTTTCTAATTCATTAACTCATACTTTGTTTATTGCATTTATTCCGGCTGTTTGCAGCTATATATCTTCAGTTTACATCGGCTGGAGCATTGGCGCTGGCGACACTATTTATCTGACATCAGACAGTGCATTAGCGATGGCAATACTGATGTATTGCGGCCTAGTCGGCGGTGTTATAGCACTAGGCCTAATGGCACATTGGATGGCCCATGAATTTGGCGCCGACCCCAGTCATGTTCAAGCTATCGAAGTGTCAGCCTATACTGCAACGCCGCTGTATATGGTGGGGTTTGCCGCTCTAATTCCTGAACTTTGGTTTGTCGTTTGTGTTGGATTAATTGGGCTCAGTTATGCCGTTTATATGTTATATACTGGCGTGCCGATTGTGATGGGCATAGACGAAGATCGCGGCTTTATTTACGCCAGCTCGCTGGTCACAGTTGGCCTGGTGTTTTTAGTCAGCATGTTAGGCTTAACTGTATTTATGTGGAGCTCTGGCGTTGGCCCTGCTTTTGTAAATTAACCTGCACCACAGCACCGAGTATTGTGTCAGAGTATTTAGATGCTCGGTGTTAGATATCAGCACTTAATGTCAGAACTGATACTATTGGCTCTGCTGTACTTAAGTGCTGCTAATTGAACATCAATACGCCGTAAATCCATCGCTACTTCGGTAATAGCTCCCCGGTAATTGCTCCTACATTACTCTAATTACGCCCGTCCAAGGTCTATATTCATTGCCCTAATATCTTACATCCATGTACTAACATGCTGCTCAAGCTTATACCAATACTTTCAATGAATTGTGAAGCTAGCTACCTTTAAGGTGAACATAGCCGACACTATTAGTTAGGAGCAGCACTTGGGGTTAATTCGAAATTAATTATCACTAATAAGCCAACCAATAAAGCACCACCAATGTTATGCGCCACCGCATTAAGTAATGGTAAATTAAAATAAACATTACTCAGTCCTAGGCTAACTTGTGCCAAGACCATCAACGTTAACATCAGCGCTAATTTGATTAGCCCTTTGTAATACAAACTACCAATTAAGATCAATGCAAAAACAATCACCAGCAACGCGCCTAAGCGATGAGCCAAATGAATCGCCACTCGCGCCCCACCATCAAGCTGGCCTCCTAGGTAGTTTGGACCGATTTCCTGCAACCAATTAAACCCTCGCCAGAAGTCTTGGTCACTAAGTTGAACGGTCGAACACCAAGCTAATTGCGGACATGCCAACGCGGCATAATTTGAGCTAGTCCAGCCGCCAAGCATCACTTGAATTATCACCATTACTAAAACTACGCCCGCGAGAATACGCAGCCAAGCTTGAGCTGTTTTTGTTTTTTCTTGCTCGCTTTGAATACTTAGACCACAGACAATACTTACCACAGATAAACGAAAGTACAGTAATAACAGTAAACTAAAGGTAGTAAAACCACCCAACAAATGCAAAGTGACCACCTGAGGCCACAATTTCAGCGTCACTGTCCACATCCCAAACATTCCTTGCAACACCACCAAGCATAAAAGACCTAAGCAATGACGATAGGGAAAAATTTGGAGCGAGCGATTAGCGACTAATTGCTCTGGCAGCTTGCGGAGCTTAAATGCAAAGTACGCGATAACAAGACACAGGAATCCGAGGCCAGTAGCAAGATAACGATGAATCATCTCAGGCCAAGTTTTATCAAGATTAACCGGATTATCAGGAAAAGCACTATTAGCATCGGCTATTTCAATACTCGACAGCGGCGCCCACAAGTGGCCATAACAGGTTGGCCAATCAGGACAGCCTAAACCGGCATGCACTAGTCGCGTATACGCCCCAAGTGCAATCACTAACAAGGAAAACACCGTAGCAATTAAAGTCAGCCTTTTGATCAGCAACAAACGCCTGCGGAACATCTCTTTGCCTTATCATTATTGTAATTTAATCAATACCGTACCAAACTAAATAAACCAATAGCAAGACAAGAGATCAATTATGCGATGCTTAATTTTAAGTCTATGGATTATCCTTGTTAGTCATCAGGTCAATTCGCAATCACTGACTAACGTCGCTGCGCCACAAATTCAATTGGCGACAAAGTATCGCAACAACATCGAGATAAAAGATTATTTTATCAGTGAAAAACTCGATGGTGTTCGTGCCTACTGGGACGGTCATCGCCTGATATCACGACAGGGTAACGTCTTTGTTGCGCCGAGCTGGTTTGTTAATAACTTTCCAAACCAACCGCTCGATGGTGAACTTTGGATTGCCAGACGACAGTTTGAGAAAGTATCAGGCATTGTACGCCAGCGTCGCCTCAACAATTCCAACTGGCGGCAAGTAAAGTTTATGGTGTTTGACTTGCCCCAATCGTCTGCGATATTTTCCAAGCGACTAAATAAAATTAATAAGCTTATTAAGCAAGCTGACTCGCCCTATTTAATGATGATAAAACAAATTCGGCTCAGTAATGAATCGCAGCTATTGCAACAGCTAGACCAAGTAATAGTTCAAGGCGGTGAAGGGTTGATGTTACATCGCGCGACATCCTTATATCAGGCCAAGCGTAGTAACGACTTAATGAAACTTAAACGCTTTGACGACGCAGAAGCGACCGTTTTAGCGCATTTTGCTGGCAAAGGTAAATATCGCAATATGTTAGGATCTTTATTGGTTGAAAATGAGCAAGGAATAACCTTTAAACTTGGCAGTGGTTTTAGCGATAGCCAACGTTCAGTTCCCCCCCCAATTGGCAGTATTATTACCTATAAATATTATGGGAAAACCAAAAATAATGTGCCAAGGTTTGCCAGTTTCATGCGAATAAGAGTAATTAAATAATCAATATACGATAACCAACAAACAACTGACAATAGAGTGGTTTTTAATCAGCGTAAAGCTTGCTTATTTACAAATCCAAACATAGAATAGCCGGCCTTTTGCTTAAAGCGAGCAACAGGTAACCAAGCTGTTTCACGGAATGAGAATCGCTCACCCCAAGGATAGGGCCAGCAAATCAGAGCGATATAAGTTTGGAGTTTCAAATGATACAAATAATAATCGACATCATTGGCATGTCAGGTACCGCCCTAGTAGTGGGTTCTTTCTTTTTGTTGCAGCTAGGCAAACTAGCCCCGACCGATCTCGGTTACAACATCATGAATTTAAGCGGTGCTATCCTATTATTAGTCAGCCTTTACTTTAATTTTAATCTTGCCAGTGTGGTGATTGAAATATTTTGGATTGGTGCCTCTTGCATTGGTTTATATAAATACCTCAAGCAACCTAAAACAGTGACAGCTTCTTAATAATCGCTACTTCATTGTCGGCAATTTATTTTTACTGCCTATCGTCGCTCTTTGCCATTGCCGCCATGGATGGCGGTACTTAGGAAATGTCTGGAACTAATTTCCTGCCATGGCACCGCGACATACCGTTCATCCTGAACATAAAAAAAGGTGCCATTGGCACCTTTCTTAAATTAAGTTAGCGATGATTACTCAATCAAACTAATTTTTATTTGTTCCGCTGCCATGCGTTTTTGACGTTTGTCACATGGGTTATCACAATCACAAGCTTTCTCGATACCGACGGCACCTAAGCCACCGCAACTGCCCGCAATAGTTTTATTTTGAAAAATATAACCGACCGACATTGCCACGATAACAATAAAAAAAGCCGCAAATGTAATAAAAAAGGTCATCATAATGAAATTACCTATGGTTTTAGCCGCTATGGTTTAGCCGCAGCTGAAACAAGAAATGGTTTAAAGGCGTCAGTATACACCTCCTTAAATCCGTTGTCCGTTTTGATAATCATAAAAACCGCCAAATTTTGATCTTGAGCAAAGCTCAATCCCGCTTGCGGTCCCATGATCATTATCGAAGTAGACAAGCCATCCGCCAACATACTTGAGGCTGCAATAACAGTTACCGAGACTAACTTGTGGTTAATTGGTTGACCACTATTGGGATCGATAATATGCGAAAAGCGTCGGCCATTCTCCTCATAATAATTACGATAATCGCCAGAGGTCGCCAAGCCATTATCTAGCGGCGAAATCAGTTGCTGCACCGCACGTTGCTCGGATACCGGCTTTTCAATCGCAATAATCCAGTCACGCTGTGAATTAGGCTGCCCTTTGGCTTTGATTTCACCACCAATTTCAACTAAGTAATTGGTAACGCCTTGAGCCTCGAGAAACTGCGCTATTTTATCAACCCCAAAACCTTTGGCTATGGTTGATAGATCAACGTATAAACCCGGTATATCCTTAATTAAGGCTGTGCCTTCGACCTTAAGATGGTCGATACCAACACGTTGCTTAATGCCAGCTATCATCTCAGATGAAGGAACAGTTTCAGGTTTCATTTGCGGACCAAAGCCCCACAAGTTAACCAAAGGGCCAACGGTAACATCGAGCAGCTTACCCGTTAAATAACTTAAACGAATAGCCTCAGCGACCACCAGTGCCGTATCAGGTGATACTGCAAAGGGCTCAGTTGAAGTTGATTGGTTAAATCGAGATAACTCGGAATCAGCACGGTAAGTCGACATTTGATTGTTGACTTGCTCAAGTAACTTATCAATTGCTTGCTGATAATCTGTTGCTGTCTGTTCGCTAGCTGCGGCCTTAGACAGATAACTAATGTGATAAGTTGTGCCCATAGTGCGGCCTTGTAACTTAACCATTGTTGAGTCTAGACCAGAGCTTGAACTTGGCGCTGTATTTGGATTACAGCCAGATAAAAAAATGGCCAGCGCACCAAGCGCCAGCCATTTAACATGTTTGATAAACATCAGGGATTAACCACCGAAATCATCAAGCAAGATATTTTCATCTTCAACACCAAGATCTTTCAACATGTTGATTACAGCCGATGTCATCATCGGAGGACCACACATGTAGTATTCACAATCTTCAGGTGCTTCATGATCTTTAAGGTAGTTTTCATACAATACGTTATGAATGAAACCGGTCATGCCAGTCCAGTTATCTTCTGGCTGAGGATCACTTAACGCGATATGCCATTGGAAGTTAGGATTGGCAGCAGCCAGACCATCGAAATCTTCTTGATAGAACATTTCGCGCATTGAACGAGAACCATACCAATAGCTGATCTTACGCTTAGACTTTAGACGCTTAAGCTGATCGAAAATATGTGAACGTAATGGCGCCATTCCAGCACCACCGCCAACAAATATCATTTCGGCATCTGTTTCTTTGGCAAAGAATTCACCAAATGGACCAGAAATCGTTACTTTGTCGCCTGCTTTAAGGCTCCAGATGTACGATGACATTATCCCCGCAGGCAGGCTCAAGTTATTTGGTGGTGGTGTCGCAATACGCACGTTAAGCATGATGATACCTTCCTCGTCAGGATAGTTCGCCATTGAGTATGCACGTAGCGTTTCGTCATCAACTTTTGATTCAACTTCAAAAAACTTAAAGCGTTCCCAGTCAGCACGGTATTCCGCTGGAATATCAAAATCGCTGTATTTAATATGATGCGCAGGCGCTTCAATTTGAATATAACCACCGGCTTTAAACGGTACTGACTCACCGTCAGGAATATTCAAAACTAGCTCTTTGATGAAGGTTGCTTTGTTGTCGTTAGAACGAACTTCACATTCCCACTTTTGAACCCCAAAGATTTCATCTTCAAGTACAATGTCCATGTCTTGCTTAACAGCAACCTGACAGGCCAAACGCTCACCCTGACGGGCTTGCTTCTTGTTAATATGACCTTCTTCTGTTGGTAGTAATTCACCACCGCCAGATTTAACATGAACTTTACACTGACCACAAGTACCGCCGCCGCCACAGGCTGAAGGAATAAAAATCCCTTTGGCCGCTAGCGTACCTAATAACTTATCGCCAGGCTTAGTAATAACGCCCTTAGCAGGATCGCCATTGATTGCTATGGTAACGTCACCGTCTGAAATCAGCTTAGATTTAGCGAATAAAATCACTAATACTAATGCCATAACAATCGCGGTGAACATCGTTACGCCAAGAATAATCTCTTGCATAAACTTTTCCTTTAAATTTGGTTAGGCAGTGAATTAAACCGCTGCCCAACCGAACTAATTATAATGAGATACCGCCAAATGACTGGAAACCCAACGCCATCAGACCAGCAGTGATAAAGGTAATACCTAAACCTTTAAGACCATCAGGAATATCTGCATATTTTAGTTTTTCGCGAACAGCAGCCATCAATACAATCGCCAATGTCCAACCCACACCAGAACCGATACCAAATACCACAGACTCACCGAAGTTATAGTTACGTTGCACCATAAATGCTACGCCACCAAAGATCGCACAGTTTACTGTGATAAGTGGTAGGAAAATCCCTAATGCGTTGTAAAGAACCGGCATATACTTATCTAGAATCATTTCAACAACTTGTACCAGTGCAGCAATAACACCAATGTAAGTGATGAAGCTCAAGAAGCTAAGATCAATGCCTTCGCCTAATGCGTTAGGCGCAAGTACTGCATGGTAAATAAGTTGGTTAGCAGGTACCGCAATCGCTAATACGAACGTTACCGCAACACCAAGACCAATCGCTGTGCTGATTTTTTTAGAAACAGCAAGGAAGGTACACATACCAAGGAAAAAGCTTAAAGCCATGTTTTCAACGAAAACGACTTTAATAAACAAACTAATATAATGTTCCATAATATTTCCTAGTCCTTCTCAACCTGTTCAGGCTTGTACTGGCGAATTGCCCAGATAATCAAACCGATAACAAAGAATGAACTAAATGGTAGAACTAACAAACCATTCGCCTGATACCAACCACCATCACGAAGCAATGGCATTATTTGAACATCAAATAATGAACCTTTACTTAGTAGCTCACGGAAAAAAGCAACAGCCATTAACATCGCGCCGTAACCAATACCGTTACCGATACCGTCAAGGAAGCTCATTAGTGGTGGCTCTTTCATTGCATAGGCTTCAGCACGACCCATCACGATACAGTTGGTAATGATTAATCCAACAAATACCGAGAGTTCTTTTGACATCTGATAAGCAAAGGCTTTTAAACATTGGTCAACTAGGATTACTAAACTAGCAATTACCGCCATTTGCACAATGATTCGAACCGCATTTGGAATTTGGTTACGGATCATTGAAATGAACAGACTAGAGAATGCGGTAACTAAGGTTACTGCAATCGTCATAATCAAGGCTTTTTGCATTGAACCTGTAACGGCTAGTGCAGAACAAATACCCAGTACTTGCAAACCAATTGGATTATTATCCAATATTGGTCCAAACAGTACCTTCTTCATTTCTTTCGTGTCAGCCATTATAGACCTCCATTTTTATGCTTAGCAATGAAAGGACCGAAGCCTTCTTCACCAAGCCAGAAGTTAAAGGTATTCTCTACGCCTTTACCCGTTAGGGTTGCGCCAGAAAGCGCGTCAACACCGTGGATATCGCCAGCTTTAGCGCCGCCTTTAACAATTTTAATTGCGATGTCACCATTGCTATTAAATAACTGTTTACCAGCCCATTGTTGTTTCCACTTAGGGTTTTCAACTTCACCACCTAAACCAGGAGTTTCACCTTGGTCATAGTAGATAACACTTTTAACAGTGTTTAGATCAGTTTCTAAGCCAACAAATGCATACATCATTGACCACAAACCACTGCCGCGCATTTCTAAAATAACGGTATCGGTTTGGCCAGCGTCATCTTTTACAAGATAAACAATAGTCTGGTTAGCACGACGGTTAATTTTAGCAACGTCATTTACAGGAGAGATGCTAGTATCGCTGCTTAAAGCATAGATACGCTGATCAAAAGTTTCAGTATTACCTTCAACAAATTCGCCAGTAGCAAAGTCTAATAACTTCGCTTCAACGAATTTAGTATAAGTAGCAACAATCTCTGTCTTACTCATTGAAGATTCAAGTAGACCCGATGCTTCTAATATTCTAGTTTGCTTATCCAGTGCTTTATTCTCGAGTTGCATTGGTCTAAGACCAACCGCAGCGCCAGCAACAATCACCGAACAAACCAGACAGGTCACTAATACAAAGATTAGCGTTCTGCCAAAAGAGTCTTTATTACCCATGACGAGCAGCCCTCCGCTTGATGTTTGACTGAACAACAAAGTAGTCAAATAACGGTGCAAATAAATTAGCAAATAAGATTGCTAGCATCATACCTTCTGGGAATGCCGGGTTAACGACACGGATCATCACAACCATCGCACCAATTAGTGCGCCAAAAGCCCAGCGGCCAGGGTTAGTGAATGAAGCAGATACAGGGTCAGTTGCCATGAAGATCATGCCAAAGGCAAAACCACCAGTCACTAAGTGCCAAGTCCAATCCATGTGCATCATTGGAGTAGACGTATCAGAAGCTATTGCGTTAAACAACAAGCTTGTTACAACCATACCAAAGAATACACCGAGGATAATGCGCCACGAAGCTATGCGTTGGTAGACGATAAACGCACCACCAATTAAGATTGCTAGGGTAGAAACTTCACCCATTGAACCTTGCATTTTGCCCATGAATGCGTCCATCCAAGTCATAGTACCTTCTAGTGCAACCATGCCTTCGTTAGCAACTAGGCTAAGTGCCGTTGCGCCAGAGAAACCATCGATTGCAGTCCAAACAGCATCACCAGAAATATCCGGTGCATAAGCGAAGAATAAGAACGCACGACCTGCTAATGCTGGGTTTAGGAAGTTCTTACCGGTACCACCAAATACTTCTTTGGCAATAACAACACCAAATGAAATACCGATAGCCACTTGCCATAAAGGAATAGTTGCAGGCAGGATTAATGCGAACAGCACTGAAGTAACGAAGAAACCTTCGTTAATTTCGTGACCACGCACCATCGCAAACAATACTTCCCAGAAACCACCAACGATAAATGCCGTTGCATAGATAGGCAGGAAGAACATTGCGCCATATAGGAACAAGGTGCCACAACCCGCGTCAGCGCCTAAAACACCGCCAAGCAGTGTAAACAAGCCTTCTTGCCAACCTTCGCCCATCGCCATACCAGCGATAACCGCGTCGTTAGCTTGCAGGCCAATGTTGTACATGCCCCAGAACATAGCTGGGAAAGTAGCAAGCCATACCATGATCATGATACGTTTTAGTTCTACCGCATCACGAACGTGAGTTTTACCGTGATTGACAAAACCAGTTGAGTAGAAAATAGTTGCTGCTGCTTCGTAAAGCGCATACCATTTTTCGTACTTACCGCCTTTCTCAAAGTTCGGCTCGATACTCTCGAGATAATTCTTTAAGCCCATCTGCTTAACCTTCCTTCTCAATAGTAGTCAGACTGTCACGCAGAATTTGACCGAAGTCATATTTGCCCGGACAGACGAAGGTACATAGTGCTAAATCTTCTTCATCTAGCTCTAAACAACCCAATGTTTGCGCACCGTCTAAATCACCGGCACATAGATCGCGCAACAACATTGTTGGTAGTAGATCTAAAGGCATAACGCGCTCATAACTGCCGATTGGCACCATCGCACGATCACTACCATTAGTCGCAGTGTTTAGATTAAGCAAACGATTCGGCGTTAAGTGAGAAATGTATGAACGGGTTACCGACACGACATCACGTCCTGCTTTCATCCAGCCCATGAATTCTTTTTCACGGCCTTCGCTTAGGACACTAACTTGGTTAGCATAACGACCAATAAAGGCAACATCACCAGCGGCAGTAGTCCCTTGCAGAACTGAACCAGAGATAACCCGGTTTTCACCGTCGATTAGCTCACCGTTAGTCAACTCATTAGTGTTGGCACCTAACAAGGTACGTACTAAACGTGGTTTAACAACGCCTGGACCTGCCAATGAAATTATCCGATCTGAGTAAATTTCACCGGTGGTGAATAATTTACCAAAGCCAATAACATCTTGATAACCTAACGACCACACTGTACGGCTTGCGCTGACAGGGTGTAGATAGTGAATATGAGTACCAACTAGGCCAGCCGGGTGAATACCTGCAAATTCATGCTGTTCAACCGAACTAACATTACTACTAGGAATATCAGCACCAGGCTTTTTACCGACAAAAACTTTACCTTCGGTTAAACGAGATAAGATCGTTAAACCATTGATAAAATCTTGCGACTGCTCTTTGATAATTACTGCAGGATCAGCTGCTAATGGATTGGTATCCATTGCTGAAACGAAAATCGCCGCAGGAGTACTATCAATCGCAGGTACTTTTGAGAAAGGACGCGTACGTAGGGCTGTCCATTGTCCTGATTGCACTAGAGTATCAACGACTGTACTGCGCTCTAATTGAGCCAATTCAGTTGCAGGATAGCTAGTAAAGGTTTCTTGCTGGGAACCTTCAACATCAATCACTAGAGACAAAAACGCTCTTTTTGCGCCACGGTTTATTTGGGATACAACACCACTAGCTGAAGCAGTAAACAAAACGCCAGGATTTTTCTTATCTTCGAAAATTACCTGACCTTTTTTGACAGTATCACCCACACGAACTTTCATCGTAGGGCGCATGCCAAAGAACTCTTCACCAAGGGTAGCGATCTGTTTGATGGACGGACCATCATGGATTACTTGCTGGGGAACTCCTGCAATAGGAAGGTCCAGACCTTTTTTTATTGTAATCATATTCACTTGCACTGGTTAGCGGAAAAGGGAATTAGCCGTTAGGCTCGACAGTTGCTTGCTATTTTATTAGTAACAAAATTAAAAATAAGCCAAACTTCCAAATAGGAAAATTTAAAACTTAATTACCATAGCGCTCAAAATTTTAGAATAAGCACGACTCTAAGGCTTGAAAAACCAAACCCAAGAAAAACACTTACTCTAACTAGCGCGAAAGTCTACCACTAACTCGCGCCAGACTAAACTGCAAATTAACAATTTCTAATGCAACTTTAGTGATATAAAACTGTTTTGAGTCGTTATTTTATAACTAACAGCTCGCTAGGCCGCTATTATTGGTGGAATTTATTTTTGTTATTATTTTAAAGAATTTGTTACGGATAACAAAACAAACCCCACCAAACAATAACGAGTCTTATTCACTTAATAAATCACCCTCGAACATTGAACATCTGATAATAATTATCAATAATGCACACAGTTTATTAATCTTGCCATTCCTAGCCAAAGAAACAACAATCATGAAAAATATTGCAATAGTAACAGGTGGCAGCAAAGGCATCGGCCTTGCCATTATTAAAAAATTTATCCGCCAAGGTTATGAAGTTTACAACCTAGATTTAACGATTGGCCCAGCCGGCTACTTCGTCCAGTGTGATGTCAGTAAAACTGAACAGGTAGTTACCGCAATTGAAACAATTGCGCAACAAGAAGGCCAAATAGATTGCTTAGTTTGCAATGCTGGCGTGCACTTTTCCGGTTCAATTGAACAAACGAGCGAAGCCGAACTTGACCGAATATTTTCAATCAATGTTAAAGGGGCTTATGCCGCGATAAAGGCAACTTTACCTAGCATGAAAGCCCAGCAACAAGGCGCTATTGTGATTGTAGCCTCAGATCAAGCGCTGGTCGCTAAAAGTAATTCTTTTGCTTACAACCTCAGTAAACACGCGCTCGCATCAATCGCAAAAACTACCGCGATTGATTACGCTAGTTTTAATATTCGCGCTAACGCAGTGTGTCCTGGCACCATAGAAACCCCGCTTTATCATCAAGCCATCAACAATTACTGCGAAAGATCAGGTGCTGATCATGCCCAAGTTCACCTTGAAGAAGCGGCATTACAGCCGTTAGGCCGCTTAGGTCAGCCTGAAGACGTCGCCCAGCTGGTGTATTTTTTAGCGAGTGATCAAGCAAGCTTTATTACCGGCAGTTTGCAGGTAATTGATGGTGGCTATACGGCGCAATAACGTTAATGAAAATAATCGACCCACATTTGCATTTTTTTGACCTAACCAAGGGCCAGTACCAGTGGTTAAAACCTGATGCTGCTCCATTTTGGCCTGACAAAGCCAAGATTGCGCGTAATTTTTCACTGGGAGACCTTCAGTTGCCGCCCGCTATCGAACTTGTCGGTTTTGTCCACATTGAAGCAGGCTTTAATAACCAGCAACCCTGGCAAGAAATTGCTTGGTTAGAGCACAGCAACGACTTGCCATTTAAAAGCATCGCTAGCGTTGATTTAACGGTTAGTCAGGATGATTTTAATCAAACCTTAAACCAACTTTGCCAATATTCATCAGTGGTTGGCGTGCGCCATATCCTCGACGATGAGGCCAGCGTTTTGCTAACTAACCAGCGGGTGTTAGCTAATTTAGCACAGCTTCTCTCATTCAATTTCTTATTTGAAGCCCAGCTGCAAGGCAGTGATAGCTCAGGCATGCTCGCGCTAACACAACTAGCTCGGCACTTGCCCAACTTGGCTATCGTGCTTAATCATGGCGGATTTTGTCCGAATGTTGGCCAACTGCGGCGGCAATGGCAACATAATATTAGTGAGCTGGCAGCTTGCCCTAATGTCTATGTAAAAGCGTCGGGCTGGGAAATGGTCAACCGGCAATATAATCAGCAAGATTTAATTAAGACAATAGCTTGGTTGCTAAATTGCTTTGACCAAACAAAAGTGATGTTAGCAAGCAACTTCCCATTGTGTTTATTAAGCGATAGTTACGCTAATTTATGGCAAAGTTACGCCGAACTTGAACTATCTGCGGCGATATTAGAACGCTTAATGCTGACTAATAGCTTGGCGGTTTATAGTTTTGAACTCGACTAATTGATTGATATAAGTCCTGGGCGTTACGATAAAATAAGCTTCCAACAAGAAACGGCAGATAAACCAGTTTATCTGCCGTTTGGGTAATTACTTAATTACAATCCGCGGTGAGCGCATCACAATTTCGTCATTCAATTCAATGCCGATGCCGGGAGCTTCAGACACTTCGAAAAAGCCATTTTTAGGCTGTGGATCTTGCAAACATAACTCACGGTTCCATGACTTGATCGCATAAGTATGGTGCTCGTGAATTAAAAAGTTCGGAATAGCTGTTTCTAAATGTAATGAAGCGGCTGTTGCCACGGGGCCACCACAAACGTGTGCTTGAATTTTAATATCGAAAATATCTGCATAATCACAGACTTTTTTGGTTTCAGTAAAACCGCCACACAAGCCAATATCTGGCTGTAGTACATCAATACTTTGATCTTCAAGGTATGGACGCACGCCCCAACGGTTATATAAACGCTCGCCACCGGCAATCGGTACTTTGACTTTGTCAGCGACTTTACGGTGCAACGAGTGGTTAAGGTAATTTACTGGTTCTTCATAATACATACAGTCGAATTCTTCGGCTATTTCACCCAATTGAATTGCCGTTGTCACGCCCGGTAAACTATGACATTCAAAGATGATATCCACTTCATCACCAACCGCTTCACGAATTGCTTGCATCCGGGCACGATAAAGCTTCATTTCACGACGAGAAATTATCTTGGTTCGATCGTAATAAGTATTACCGTCTTTGTCATACATGATCGGATCAACCTTAACCGCATCATAACCCTCTGCTACTGCTTTTAATGCGGCTTCCGCATATTGCTCGGGTTGCGACAATGCTTTGAACTCGCTGTCCCAGTCAAACTGTAATTGCGAAGCATAGGTGCGTAGTTTCGCGTTAACTTTACCACCAAGCAGTTGGTAAACAGGCACATTAAGCGCCTTGCCTTTGATATCCCACAACGCGGTATCAATTGCACTCATTGCAGCATAAACGACCGGTCCACCACCTAAGCCCCAAAAGCTTTCACGCAACATCCGCGCCCACAACATTTCCGTTTGAAATGGGTCATGACCAATCAAAAATGCTTCAGCCATTTCTTTAACCATATGGGCTGCCGCGCTATGACCTAAATCATAAGCAAGCCCCGCTTCGCCAACACCGCTAATGCCTTCATCGGTGTGAATACGAACAAACACCGGATTCCAGCCAGCGCGATCTGGACATTCGATATCAAAAACTTCTATCGAGGTGACTTTCATTGTAATTTCTCCATGTTTCCCCTAATTAATAAAACTAGGGTCTAATTTATATACTTTACGTAACATTGCTGGCCAAGCCAATTGGCCACCGGTTGAGCCGGTATGCACTACTTTGGCCTGAGCATAAATATTGTCTAAGATCGGTTGCGGCACCAATTTGGCTGCTTGCCCCGCTCCTTGAATCAAAAGTTGAATTTCGCAGGCGCGCTGCAAATCATACATCCGCATAAATGCATCGCCCACGGTTGGCCCAACGGTTAAACCGCCGTGATTAACCAATAACAAATGGTTATTGGTGCCTAAATCTGCCTGCAGTCGGGCGCGTTCTTCATCATTAACCGCCAAGCCTTCATATTCGTGATAACCCAATGAGGATAATGAAAACATTGAATACTGGCTATAAGGTAACAAACCTTGCGTTTGCGTTGCGACCGCAATGGTTTCTTTGGTATGCAGATGAATGACACAATGAGCATCATTACGTGCCTGATGTACCGCGCTATGGATCGTAAAACCAGCCGGGTTTATCTTAAAAGGCGTGTCGTCTAAAATGTTGCCCATTAAATCGACTTTAACCAGATTAGAGGCTGTTATTTCATCGAATGCCAGACCGAACGCATTAACCAAGTAATGATCGGTGCCCGGAACGCGGGCCGACAAATGGGTATAAATAAGATCATCCCACCCAAAGTAGCACACTAAACGATAACACGCCGCCAAGTCGATTCGGATCTGCCACTCGGACTCGCTGACCTTAGTTTTAAGGTCTAATTGTGGTAGCTGATGCACAGCAACCCCCTTATAAATAATAAAATGATATTGGCTTTTTCAGGTTAACTACAAAAATATCACAAACGGCTTGATTTTAAAGCGTAACAAAGCAGCAATCACTAAATAAATCGCTATATCACATAGCTAAACAGCGCAAGCAGCGACAGTTTGTTTTAAATTTATCCTGATTAAAAAAAGTAAATTGCTGTTGTAACAGTATAAAACTGATTTAGATCATTGAATGTCGGCTTTGTGAAATGCCTAACAACTGTCATTGATCAACATCAATATCCTAATGGTCAATGCCATTATGCTGGGGCTAACTCAAGTCAATTACCAAAGCAATTAACCAAGGACATCCGATGCGTTTCAATAAATCAATCGCCCCAATAGCGGCATCAGTATTATTAGCGACTGTTGCTAGTGCACCCGTTTTAGCCAACCAAGCCGGTGATATTATCGTTCGTGCTGGTATTACCAGCGTGGCACCAGACAATAATGATTCAACTATTTATGCCACCGCCGACAACCTCACAGTCCATTTAGATACCCAAGCCAATGGCGCGTCTGCAATCACAGCGTCGGTTGAAAACGATAGCCAACTTGGTTTGAACTTAGTTTATTTTTTCAGTGAAAAAATAGCCGTAGAATTACTTGCTGCAACACCATTTAGTCACGACATTAGTGTTAACACAGGTACTAGTCTAGGCACTATCAACTTAGGTAGCACCAAGCACCTTCCACCAACGGTTAGTGTGCTTTATTACCCAAATGAACCAACATCTAAATGGCAACCATATCTTGGTTTAGGGGTTAACTACACCGTATTTTTTGAGGAAGAATTTAATCCCGCACTGACCAGCGCGACATCTCCAGCCATTGCCGGATTAAACGGAGCTGATGCTACTGTTGGTGCTATCGAGCTAAGTGACTTAAAACTTAAAAATTCATGGGGTTTAAGTGCCCAAGTTGGCCTTGATTACCACCTTGATAATAACTGGTTAGTTAACGCCTCAGCGCGCTACATTGATATCGATACCACTGGCACATTTAGCGCTGTCGGCGGCGCGGTATCTGGCAAGGTTGATGTTGATATTGACCCGTGGGTTTACACCCTAAGCATTGGTTATATTTTCTAAACAAGGCACTAAAAATATTATTCGTGATAAAGCGCCTAATCGGCGCTTTTTTATTTCTGTTACGGCCATTAGGGCGTTACAATAGCGCTAACTTTTTTTAGGCCAGCAATTAGTCACCCAATGAATACATTATTTGAAGTTAATAGACTTGAGTTAACCCTTGAGCGCTTTCCATGCTCTAACGATGAAAACCTGCAAGCATGGGATAGTGCAGATCAATATATTCTCGAACATATTGAACAGCTTGAGTCGGCACCGACTAATATTCTTATTATCAATGATAGCTTTGGTGCGTTAGTCTGTGGCTTGGCTCAATACCAAATCACGGCTCAGTCCGACTCTTATATAGCCAAAGAGGCCTATCACTTTAACCTTGAGCGAAATAATCTCAGCCCGCAATATTCACATATTAGCGAATTAAATCAGGTTGATAGTGCCCCAGATGTCGTAGTGATAAAATTGCCGAAAAGCAATACCATGTTAACGGAGCAATTACGCCAACTGGCCAATATCATCGGCCCATCGACAGTTGTTATTGCCGCGGCTAAAGCCAAGGACATTCATAGTTCAACGCTAAATTTGTTTGAAAAACATCTTGGTGCAACAACGACCTCGTTAGCAAAAAAGAAAGCGCGTCTGATATTTTGTCAGCCTGATGCTACCAAGCTTAATCAAGGTCAAACGACTGAAGTAAAAACATGGTCTATTAGCGATCCTGAATTAACCATCAGTAACTTACCTGGGGTATTCGCGAATTCAGCGCTGGATATCGGCGCACGTTTACTACTCGATAATATCCCTCAAAATATCGGCACAGCAACGGTCATTGATCTCGGTTGTGGCAACGGTGTGTTAGGTTTAGCGGCAGCGGCGCTCAATCCACAAGCTGAGGTCATCTTTAGCGATGAGTCATTTATGGCTGTTGAAAGCTCACGTTTAAATGTTGAGCACAATATCGACAACCCACAGCGTTGTGATTTTATGTGGAATGATTGCTTAAGTGATGTCGAATTTGACTCAGCGGATTGGATTATTTGTAACCCACCGTTTCATCAGCAACAAACCATTACCGATCATATCGCTTGGCAAATGTTTAATGATGCCTACCGGGTCTTAAAGCGTGGTGGAAAATTAAGAATTGTAGGTAATCGACACCTTGGTTATCATATTAAATTACAGCGAATTTTCGATAATTGCACCACAGTTGCAGCCAACGGTAAATTCGTTATCTTAGAAGCGACCCGACTTTAACCTGACAAGGAAATAAATATGCAACGGCTGATTGTTCTTTCTCTAATACTTTTAGTGAGCGCTTGTGCGAAACCACCAACAACAATGGTGATAGCGCCAAGTTTCGCACCAACACAACAGCCGAGCAAAGACCGTGGACCGCTTGATTTGCAAGTTATCGATAACCGCGGCTATCGGCATGTATTGCATTTAACGGGCAGTAAAGAGCCACAAAACTTAATTAACGCCAGTCAACAGCCTCAAGCTTTGGTCAATGAGTCTTTTGAGCAACAGCTCAAACAGCAAGGCTTTTGGTTCTCGCCAACGGCGAATAACAATATCACCGTTAATATTGAACAGATGCTAATTTCTTTAACCCAGCATACTTTTAAATATACCAGCACCAGTAACATCGTACTCAATGTCGATATTAGCAATGGCCAGCAAACGTTAAATAAACAGTATAAAGCGTCAGGGCAATCTCACGGCCCTCTTACTGCAGATATAGCGGTACTGGAACGAATATTTAATCAACAACTTAGTAAGTTGATCCTTGAAATAACCAGTGATCCACAGGTACAGCAATATTTAACCAACTAATTTAGACTTAATATCAGCAGCGGATCAAACAGATCACGCTCTGGTGTTAATGACTTGCTTGGTAACAAAATATAGCCCTGTCTCCGACTCGCCTCGCCGTAACATTCGATGGCTGCGGTCATAAAATTAGAACTAAATCAAATTACTAATAAGCCATGACTTAACGAATGAATAACCGTGATTACGATCCTCTTATAGCTGCTGCTTTGTGTTACTTTTACGCCAATAAACAGCGAAATAATAATTTAAACCACAACTCTCGTGGCTAGGGCTATACTGTACACAATAGCGTCGTTGCTAGGATTGTTCAGATGGAAAAATACCAAAAAGTTGACTCAATGAAAATTAGCACTTAGGCGCTCGCAGCCAGCTATAACAATAGTCGACTTGAAAATGGTATCAATCATGCTCTAGTATTAATAGGAAAAGATAGGAGATATACCACCTTGAGTATTTATATCATGACGGCAGAGACTTTTATTCAACAAAAGGCAAAACCCTTGGTGTTTTATGTCAACCAATTATTGGCCCATGCGATCCCCTTTAGCGAAGTCAGACTAATGGTCTGGGATATCCTTGAAGAGTGGAATAAACTTGATATTGATGATTCAACGCCAAGTGATTATGAACTGGTATTTTGGAATGTGCTGTACTTATTACAGTGCTGGCCAGAAGAAGAAGAATACAGCCACGGTAATACTTTTATTGCTACCTTAAATAAATGCTGTAGTTTTTTAACTAATCCAAGCCAAGAGGTGCCTGCCGGCTGTTTCGGTGTCAGACCTTAGCTGTCACCTATATAAAACGAGATCGCCGACATCACAGTCTATATAGAATAATTATTCTCAGATCTTATAGACTATTAATCGGTGACTCGCTCACTTTTGTTTAGCTTCGTGCCATGGTGCGACTCGTATTAACATCAACATGCCAGGCACCGCCAACGCAACACACAAAAAGAAAAATCCAGTCCAGCCGATTTGTTCAACAATAAAGCCCGTAGTCGCATTAGCAAAAGTTCGTGGCAGCGCCGCCAAGGCGGTAAATAATGCAAACTGCGTAGCGGCAAATGTCGGATTTGTTTCTTTGGCGATAAAAGCAATAAATGCCGCGGTGCCCAGCCCAACGCCTAAATACTCAAAACCCATAGCAAAGGCGAGTGCATAAGTATTATGGCCAATTTCGGCTAAAGCGGCAAAGCCCAAAATACTGACAATCTGGACCACGCCAAATAACCACAACGCCCGATTAATACTGAGCTTTAACATAACTAAGCCACCGACAGCCAAGCCAATTGTCATCGCTATCAACGAGGCCGTTTTGGCGACAACCCCAATTTCGGTATTGGAAAAGCCCAAATCAATAAAAAATGGTGTTTGCAGCGCCGTCGCCATGCTATCACCGAGTTTATACAAGAACAGAAAGACTAAAATCTCTATTGCGCGGCGTTTACCACGCCGATTGATAAAATCTTGAAAGGGTAAAACAACGGCTTCGCGCATCGTTTTAGGCGCATTGTTCTCGCAACGGGCTTCGTCAATGTTCAAGGTCAACATTATGCCAACGAGCATAAAGGCTGCAACGATAATAAACACGCTTTGCCACTGCATGTAATCTGATAATACAAAAGCTAAAGAGCCCGGCACTAAACCAGATAAGCGATAAGCTTGGACATGTAACGAATTGCCCAAACCTAGTTCTTGCTCAGGTAATAGCTCACGCCGATAGGCGTCAAGCACCACATCTTGGCTGGCACTAAAAAATGCGACAGCGGCGGCTAAATAGGCCACGGACCAAATTGATATAACGGGATCAATAAAACCAAAACCAGCAACAGCAATTAATAAGGCTACCTGAGTTAGCAACATCCAACCGCGTCGTCGTCCTAAAAATGGTAACGAATAACGATCAATAAAAGGCGACCACAAGAACTTCCACACGTAAGGAATGCCAATTAAGGAGAACAGCCCTATCTCGGCTAAGCTCACCCCTTCAGAGCGCAACCAGCCCGGTACTAATTGGTATAAAATAAACAGCGGTAAGCCTGAAGTGAACCCGGTAAAAATACAGATTAACATCCGGCGGTTAAGGATCGCCTCTTTGACTGAAAGTGTGGCCATAAAATTACCTGAGATAAACTCAATCGAAAGTCGGGCTGCCAACGAGAACAGCCCCAAAAGACATTTAGCTGCTATTCGCTAAGTACTAGACAATAAGGCAGCGGCTAATACAGTGCGGCTTAATCTCTGAAGTTATCGAACTGAAACGGTTGCTCATGATCACTTGCACGGACCAAAGCCATTACGGCTTGTAAATCATCGCGTTTTTTACCGGTGATCCGAATTTTGTCACCTTGAATTGCCGCTTGAACTTTAATCTTGCTGCTTTTAATTTCTTTAACCAGCTTTTTAGCGATTAAGTCATCAAGCCCTTCCTTGAACTTAACGTTAGTTGTAAAGGTTTTACCCGTATGTTGCGGCTTTTCATCGACGTCCATTGCTTTGGTATCAACTTTTCGTTTCACCAGGTTGCTACGAAGAATGTCGAGCATTTGATTAATTTGAAAGTCATCTTCTGCTTTGAGTACGACTTGCTCGCCATTTAAGGCAAAGCTTGCTTCTTTACCTCTAAAGTCAAAACGGGTTGCTAATTCACGGGTTGAATTTTCAACCGCATTACGAACTTCAGTCAGTTCAATTTCAGAGACAATATCAAAAGAAGGCATATCTATAATTCCAAATAAAATTTGTTCGATATTAGCAAATTTTACCCTTGATACCAACGCCACCCTCTTAAATAACCTCAATTGACTGCTCACAAAGGCTATTACGTTAATTAATAATAACTTAAATCTTTAACAATTAAGTGGTCATGTTAAAGTTAAGCACAAAGTCCCTAACTTGTGATCCATTGGCGTATCCCGTCAAACTCTTGTTTATTCACCAGCGCTAAAATTGCGCGCACTTAGTTTCGAGAATGTAATCATGGCAACAAATTTTCCAGTTTCACGGCTAAAAAAAATCTTTAGTGTAATGTTTTTACTTGCATTAGTGTTTTGCAGTTATTTGTTTTTTAGTCAACAAGATGTGCCTACAGGTATCGCCCATAGCGATAAATATGGCCATATTTTGGTGTTTTTTGGCTTATCATTATTATTGTATAACTGCTCTGCTTTGAGTCGATGGTCTCAAATTGCGATATTAACCAGCTACGGAGTCGCGGTTGAAGTGATCCAAAGCTATATTCCTTATCGCTCTGGCGGTATCGATGACGTCGTTGCCGATGTCATTGGTATTTTACTCTTTCATGTGGGCGCATACTTAGTACAGCATAAGCTTCGGGGCACAAACAAGCATGATTAAGCATGTGACCATCATCGGCCATGGAGCTATCGGTTCGTTATGGGCTTACTATTTGAATAAGTCAGGGTTACAGGTCTCTGTGGTCGGGCGCTCAGCAAGCAGTGCAAAGATTTGTCTGAAGGTCGAATTGCCAAATTCAACACACGATGTAGTGACACTTGATTATTACCAACAACAATTGCCGCCACGCTATGACTTGGTGTTAGTGACAACCAAAGCTTATCAAGTGCCAGCAGCCCTCTCGCCGTTTTTAGCCCAACTGGCGACAACGCCAATCGTGTTATTACATAACGGCATGGGCAGTGTCGAACGCCTAGCTTTACCGCCAAGCCAGCCGATAATGTTAGCAACGACTAGTCATGGTGCCTTTAAGGCTGATCCAACCACATTATGTCATACCGGGTTAGGGGCAACCTTTATCGGCCGCTATCAAGGGATATCGACCGCGCAAACGCAAGCCATTGCAACATTGCTCGACCGGGCTTTGCCACATGTTAGCTATTGTCATGATATTAAGCGGGCGTTGTGGCAAAAATTAGCGATAAACTGCGCGATTAATCCGTTAACCGCGATTGAACAATGTCGCAATGGCAAACTAAGTGACGTGCGTTTTCAAGCAAGCATTGATCAGGTTTGTCATGAAGTTAGCCTGTTAACTGCCAAGCTAAATATTGACTTGGGCTATCAAGAAATTCGTCAATCGGTCAATGAAGTGATCGCCAAAACCGCGAACAACTTTTCGTCGATGCAGCAAGATATTGAGCATAATAGAGTCAGTGAGAACGATTACATTTCTGGCTATGTCGTAAGCCAAGGAAAAAGTTTAGGTATTGAAACACCTAAAAATAAAGCATTGTGGCAGGCGGTAAAACAATTAGAATTAAGCTCAGGATAGAGTTTATAGTTGGTTTTTATAGATAGTATTTATAGTTAGCTTTTATAATTAGTGTTTTTAGTTAGCGCTCACTTTCTCGTTGAGCGCTAACTAGAACGATGAAAATCTTATTTACGATAAACTTTAATGTTGCTAAAACCTTGATCGATTAAGAATAAAGCTTGTAGTTTGCTCATTACGCCGCGATCACAGTAAAACAGGTATTGCTTAGTTTGATCTAAATCGCCAAATTTAGTCGCAAGCTTATAAAACGGCAGGTGAATCACTTCAACACCATCAACCTGAAGCGGATTCATGTCTTCTTCGTCTGGCGAACGAATATCGAGTAAAATATCGTCGCTTGAAAAACCATTGACGGTTTCGACTTCAGCAACCGTTTCTTGGGTCTCGGTCGCAATATCTCGAATATCGATCATCACCGAATCTTCCAGTGCTTTTTCTAACACCGCGAAGTCAAACTTTTCTTCTTCCGCTTCGATTTTAGACATTACCGCTTTAACCGTCGGTTTATTAGAAATAACCCCACAGTATTCAGGCATCACTTCAGCAAATTGCTTAGTGCCAATTTTTGCCGAGATATCGATAATATCTTGCTTATCAAAAGCAACCAACGGACGCATAATTAACATATCAACCGTTTTGTCGATAATGCTTAAATTGGTCAGAGTTTGGCTCGATACCTGCCCTAAAGCCTCGCCAGTAACCAGTGCTTGTACTTTCATCCGCTTAGCGACACGTTCAGCAGCACGCATCATCATACGTTTAAGCACCACACCCATTTGGCTATTATCAACTTTCTCTAAAATTTCACCGACTACCCCTTCAAAAGGTACCGTGATAAATTTAACTTTGTGTGATGCACTAAAACGATCCCATAAGTAATATGAAACTTGTTTAACGCCAATTTCATGTGCCGCGCCGCCAAGATTAAAGAAACAGTAATGCGTTCGCGCGCCCTTTTTAATCATCATGTAGCTCGATACACCCGAGTCAAAACCACCAGACATCAGAGATAAAACATCTTCTTGGGCCGGCAGAGGGAAGCCGCCAAGGCCAGGAAAACGATTGGCAATGATATAAAGTTTATCGTTACGAATTTCAAGGTGAACCGTGTGGCCAGGTTTCGTTAATTTTACCCCGTTTGATGGGTAATTCTGATTTAAACCGCCACCAACATAACGCTCAACGTCACTAGAGGAAAAATCATGATTGCCAGCACGCTTAACTCGGACACAGAAAGTTTTCCCTTCAATGGCAGACGCTACAACAGGGGCAACGGTTTCATAGATATTGTGAACATCGGTGAATTCATGTTCAGTCACTTCGAGGATATGACCGATACCAGGAATACACTCCATCGCGTCAATTAATCGTGCGCGATTCTCAAACGAGTCATTTTTAGTGGTTACTTCAATTTTATCCCAATCTAAATAAACCGTTGCTGTCTCATCAAAACGACGTAATACATTACGCATATTCTGCTGCAACAACTTACAAAATCGCTTGCGGACCGATTTACTCTTAATCGTAATTTCAGGATAATATTTAATGATAAACTTCATGGTAACTCGCTCGAAAATAATTAAGCGCGTAGTATACCCAAAGCGATAAAGGATAAGAAGAGTCCGAGCTCAATTTGTGAACTCGGACACCCGTTGTAGTCTCTGGCAACCATTAGAGTTAATTACTCTGTGGGTTCGATTAAATCAAATGGTTTGGCCTCTTTGGCCTTGCCTTGCATGATTGAAATTTCTACCCGGCGATTACGACGTTGCGATTGCTTGTCCTTACCAGATCCTAATGGCACGGTATCAGCAAGTCCAACCACTTTAAGCCTGAGTGGGTTAAAGTTTTTAACTTTGACCAATTCATGCGCAACTGATACCGCACGCTGACTCGATAAATCCCAATTCGACTTATAAAGTTCAGAATAGATTTTTTCACTGTCGGTATGGCCAGACACGGTAATTTCACCGGGGATATCGGCGAGCAATTCACCTACCCGGATTACCACAGGCTTAAAGCGCGGCTGCAAATTAGACGAGCCCGAAGGAAATGAGCCTTTTTCTCTGATCCGAATAATAATTTGCTGACCCAGTGATTCAACCTCAATAGCACCGTCTTCGATCTCTTGTTCCAGTTTAGCCGCGATCTTTTTTAACTCTTCGTTGGTATTTTCTTGCGCGGCTTTCGCCTCAGCCTTAGATTCGCTTTCTGCCGCCGCTTTAGCACCACGCTGATCACCGCGTTGCAGCTCTTTACCACCGGAATTTTGATCTTCTCCCGCTTGAAAATCGAGCTCGCGCTGAGTAATTTCTGCTGTTTGTTGGTTTATGATCTCGATCGGCGTTGGATCTGGTCGCCCCGGTCGAAACTCTTGAGCAATCACACTGGTTCCTTTAGGTATGTCTTTGACTTCAATTTTATTTTGAACCCCAAAAGCATACTTCATTGAGCCAGCAATCTGTTTGAATTTAAGCACATCCATTTCAGACATCGCCAGCAACAACACGAAAAAGCACATTAGCAATGACATTAAGTCAGCAAAAGTCCCCATCCATGCAGGCAACCCTTCGGGTGGACAATCGGGACATTTAGGGCATTCTTCAGCCATTTAATTACACTCCCACATCATATGATAACCTTAACCGTTTTAACTTAATCGTCAGCAACTGGGCGTTTACCTTCGGCCAAATAGTTTTGCAACATGCCTTCGATAACACGCGGGTTTTGGCCATCTTGAATAGCTAACACCGAGTCTAATATTAACGTCTGATTAAGGGCTTCTTCGCCGGCACGCATTTCTAATTTTGCACTAACGGGCAATGCAAATAAATTAGCTAACATCGCACCATACATAGTCGTTAACAACGCAACCGCCATTGCCGGACCAATCGATTTAGGATCATCCATATTTTGCAACATCGCGACCAGTCCAACCAAGGTACCAATCATGCCCATCGCGGGGCCAACATCGCCTAATGACTTAAAAATACTGGCACCGAGTTTGTGACGGTCTAACGTTAAGTCGATATCTTTGCCTAAAGTCGCTCGCACGACATCTGCTTCATGGCCATCAACTAACATGTCGATGCCTTTTTGCATAAATGAACTCGGGATCTCTGCTTCTTCAAGCGCTAAAAAACCGCCTTTGCGGGCAGAATCTGCGAGTTCAACCGCTTTAGCGATTAAATCTTGCGGATCATCAAGCTTAAGCATAAAGGCTTTGCCAGCAATTTTACCCGCACCAACAAACTGCCCCATGCTGTACATCATCATTACCACGAACGGTGAACCACAAAATACAATCAAGACCGATGGCACATCGATAAACATCGAGATTGGTCCACCCTGAGTCATCGCCATTAAAATCATGCCGAAGGCACCGATCATACCTATGAGTGTTGCTAAATCCACAGCCAAACCCCTATGAGTTACTTATTAATTACAGTTAAATACTTACGATGTGAGATAAAGTTATCATCTTTAATCGTAAAAACATCTTTTATTATCGTCTTATCGGAATAATCTAACAATAGTTTAATTATTTTAATAAATTTTATCCGGATCGGTGATTTTATTGACCCGATAGTTTAACTGGGCTAAGGTTGCGCGAATTAGTAAAAATGAGAATCAAGATGACAGCCAATAAAAAAAAAGAACCCAGCTTTGAATCGACCCTTGGCAGCTTAGAAGCCATTGTTGAGCAATTAGAACAAGGCGATCTTGAATTAGATCAAGCTTTAGCTCAATTTGAGCAAGGCATAGGTTTGGCGCGTCTTGGTCAACAAAAACTGCAACAAGCTCAGCAAAAAGTAGATATTTTAATGGCCAACGGCAATGATGGTCAGCTGCAATCTTATCAGCAGCAGGATAACTAGTGGATTTATCCCAGTTATCATGCCATCAACAACGTGTTAATCAGTTTTTAACCAAGCAGCTTGCCCAACATAGCATTAACGATGCCAAATTACTTCAGGCCATGGAATATGGCTTATTGCTTGGTGGGAAACGGGTAAGGCCTTTTTTAGTTTATGCGACAGGTCAAATGCTTGGCGTTGAACTAGCACAACTTGATCATGCGGCCGGCAGTCTTGAAGCGATTCATGCCTATTCGTTAATTCACGACGATTTACCCGCGATGGATGATGACGCACTGCGCCGTGGCCAGCCAACTTGTCATATTCAATTTGACGAGGCAACGGCAATTTTAGCCGGAGATGCACTGCAATCATTTGCCTTTGACTTATTATGCCACGCAGAGCTTGAACCCCAGCAACAGATAAAATTGGTCAAAGTACTGGCTAACGCCAGTGGTTACCACGGAATGTGCGGCGGCCAGGCATTAGACATTGCGGCAACCAATAAACAAGTTTCATTAGCGCAATTAGAGCAAATACATCAACATAAAACGGGGGCATTATTGCAAGCGGCCGTTGAAATGGCGTGCGTTATCGCCAATGTCAGCCCGGCTGAACGGAGATTGTTGCAACAGTTTTCTAGTGCCATCGGCTTAGCCTTTCAAGTTCAAGATGATATTCTTGATGTCATTGGCGATACCAAAACGCTAGGTAAACCGCAAGGATCCGACATCGAGGCTAATAAAAGTACCTATCCAGCGTTACTCGGTCTTGAGCAAGCACAAGCCAAAGCACAACAATTAATTGATCAAGCGCTTCACGCATTAGACGCTTTGCCCTACAATAGCGACCTATTAAAGGATTTTTCGCGCTTTATTATCACGCGAAACCAATAACAATAAATCATAAGAGTTATATGAGCGTTAATATCTCACAATACCCATTACTTGCCTTAGCTAATACACCGGAAGAATTACGGCAGTTGCCTAGCGCTAACTTACCGCAATTGTGCGATCAGTTACGTGAATTCTTGCTAAATTCCGTCAGTCAATCGAGCGGTCACCTAGCATCAGGACTAGGTACTGTAGAGTTAACAGTGGCTTTACATTATGTCTATAATACGCCTTTTGATCGGGTTATTTGGGATGTGGGCCATCAGGCTTATCCGCATAAAATATTGACCAATCGGCGCGACAAAATGCACAGCATTCGTCAAAAAGACGGCCTGCATCCATTTCCAAATCGTAATGAAAGTGAGTACGACGCCTTTACGGTTGGTCATTCTGGCACCTCGATCAGTGCGGCATTAGGCATGGCCATTGCCGCCGACAAAGAACAAAAAAATCGTAAAGTAGTGGCTGTTATTGGTGACGGAGCGATCACTGGCGGCATGGCTTTTGAAGCAATGAACCATGCTGGTTCCCTCGACAAAGACATGTTAATTATCTTAAATGATAACGAAATGTCGATTTCTGAAAACGTTGGTGCATTAAACAATCATTTAGCAAAACTGCTGACTGGTACGCTTTACACCTCGATTCGTGAAGGCAGTAAGAAGTTACTCTCTGGCATGCCAACGATTAAAGAACTGGCTCGACGTTCTGAAGAACATATCAAAGGCATGGTAGTTCCTGGGACCTTGTTTGAAGAGTTTGGTTTTAACTACATTGGTCCAATCGATGGCCATGATGTTAATGGCATCATTAATACTTTAAGCAATATGCGAAACCTTAAGGGACCGCAGATTCTTCATGTCATGACTAAAAAAGGCAAGGGTTATCACCCGGCCGAGCAAGATCCAATTGGTTATCATGGCGTGCCTAAATTTGATCCGAAAACCACCTCTTTACCATCTACCAAAGGCGCGACTACGTTCTCTGAAATTTTTGGTCAATGGTTATGCGACACTGCCGCAATTGATCAACAATTAATGGCGATTACCCCAGCGATGCGTGAAGGTTCGGGCATGGTTGAGTTTTCACAGCAGTATCCCAAACAATATTTCGATGCCGCAATTGCCGAACAACACGCGGTAACTTTAGCCGCTGGCATGGCATGTGACGGCTTAAAACCTGTCGTTGCGATTTATTCAACCTTTTTGCAACGCGGTTATGATCAATTAATTCACGATGTCGCCATACCCAAGCTTAATGTGTTGTTTGCGATTGATCGCGGTGGTTTAGTCGGTGCTGATGGCGAGACTCATCAAGGAGCGTTTGATTTAAGCTTCCTCAATTGCATTCCCAACATGGTAATTATGGCACCGTCAGACGAAAACGAATGTCGTCAAATGTTAACCACTGGCTATCAGTACTCTGGCCCTGCTACAGTGCGTTATCCACGTGGTGCTGGTTGTGGCGCAGCGATAAGCACACAGATGCAGCCATTAGAGATTGGCAAGGCGCAAACTAAGCGCCAAGCCACTAAAGCGCAAGATGGCAATAAAGTGGCCATATTAAGCTTTGGTACCCTGTTGCCACAAGCACTGGAAGCCGCAGAGAAATTAGACGCTACCGTGATTGATATGCGCTTTATAAAGCCTTTAGATCAGCAAATGGTAAGTCAGATAGCCGCCAGTCACGATATTCTGGTCACCTTAGAAGAAAATGCGATTATCGGTGGTGCAGGCAGCACTGTGAGTCAGTATTTAATGAATAAGCGGGTCACTGTGCCGGTACTTAATATTGGTTTGCCTGATAGTTTCGTTAGCCAAGGCACCCAACAACAACAGCAACAAGCACTGGGTTTAGACAGTGTCGGTATTTTGGGTCAGATCAACGACTTTATTGCCCTAGCGCCTTAATATCCTGAGTACCGGTTAACTAAAACGCCTTTAGCCATTGCTTGTTTTGACCAAAAAAAAGCCCTGATAATTAATATCAGGGCTTTTTTGTTACCAGTATATTTAACTTAGATTAAGTCACTGGTGTTTGCTGCTCTTCGCTATCCGCTTGTGCTTGTGCTGCTTCTATTTCAGCACGCTCTGCTTTACTGATATAACGCGGTTTATTATTATGCTGTAATTTAGCATTCATCTTTTTTATTTTTTTGTTCAAGATAGCATTCATCTTTCTTTTTCGGTTCATGAGATCACCTGGCTAAAAATTATTGGCGCAATTGTAGCGACTGCACCAACAAACGCAAATCAAATTCGCTTTTATGTGACAGCTAACGAGTAACGCTTACTCGCTGCTGCCACTAGTGACAACCACTAACTTAGTGATAAATAAACATCTGACATTGTAATGTCCTGCTCAACAAAAAGCCCGCCACCGCATTCAATATGCGGTGACGGGCCTTGCTCAACGCTAAGAGATATTAGCCGTGAGTAATGATCAGTTGAACTAAGGTAAGCGAATACCTTCTTTACTCAACAGGATCTGGCCTGACTTATACAGCGCGCCAATCGATTGCTTAAACTTCTTTTTGCTGACGCCAAACAAACGAGTAATGATTTCTGGAGAGCTTTTATCGCTAACATGACTAACACCATTATTTTGCTTTAAGAAAATAATAATTTTAGTGCCTAGCTCATCGTTTTTAGTGTAACCCGGCTTTTCTAACAACAAATCTATCTTGCCATCTTCACGCACACGATTGATGTAACCTGACATTTTTTGGCCAATGCGCAACTCTTTAAACACTTCATTACGGTATAATACACCCCAATGTAGCGAATTGATTGCCGCTTTGTAACCAATATCGGTATGGTCACAAATCACTAAATTAACCTTCTGTTGCTCTTCATAGTGACTAGGTTCACGATCAAGACGCTTATCAAGTTTCGATGACGCAACAATGCGGCCACTAACGTCGATATAAATTAGCACCAAATATTTATTGCCCTCGAGCATCGGGATCGCTTGCTCAGAAAAAGGCACTAATAAATCTTTTTGAAGTCCCCAATCTAAAAAAGCACCAACGGGCGTTAAAGCCACCACTTTTAAGCTAGTGATTTCACCGACCTGAGCCAGTGGCGTTGCCGTTGTAGCAATAAGACGGTCGTCTGAGTCTTTATACAAAAACGCGTCCACGACATCGCCAACAGCATGTAACTGTTCAGTTGAATTGTGAGGCAATAATATTTCACCCAAGTCGCCGCCATCAAGGTAATAACCAAAATCAACGTCTTTAACAACTTCTAATCGGTTGAACTTACCCAGTTCAACTAAACCTCTTACACGTGTCATCTTAAGCGTTCCCAAATTGCTGAGTTAAATAATTATTAATGTCTGATGATTCATATAACCACTTAATATCACCATTTTCAGACTCAATTCTTAAACAAGGTACTTTATGACGGCCACCAAGGTTCGTTAAATCAACCTTATCTTGTCCTTCAACTTTCGCGTCGCGCAGTTCAACGTTAAGCGACAATCGCTTCATTTGGCGTCTAACTTTGACACAAAACGGACAAGCGGCAAATTGATACAACTTCAATTTAACGGTCTGCTGATCAACCTGCTGCTGCTGCTCAACAGCGCGCTTTACGCCACGAGGCGTAAAAATAAAATTTAATAACAAAATGATCCGACCGACAATCCAGCGAACAATAACCATGGTAAACCTCACAATCTAAAATTTGCGCGATCCTACCATAAATTTGACCCAAGCTCAGGAAAAGTTATAACCTTTGTTGAACCTGTTGCTGGATTTGTGATGCAAGTTTAACCGTTAATTTATAGAGTGAGTTTACTGCGGCACCGTAACCATCATTGGCTTGATCTTGTTGCCAGTTAAAATCCTGTTGGCTTACTAGCTTATCTTGCTGAAATAGTTGGTATTTACCAGTGAAAACAGCCGTACCTCGCTCGGTCGGATAAAACTGTTCAACGAATAACTTGAGGCGAAAGCAGCGCTTAAGACAACGGGTCACTAAATGTGACTGCGCCCTAAAATCTTGTTGTGATTGGTTTAGGTGATTTACCAGCGTCCTAGCAATCGCTTGATCTAACGGCTCTGCCCACAATTGATATTTTGTGACATATAATTGCCCAGACTGGCGCTCGAGCAGTAAATTAGGTCGCTTAAGATAATCAACTAAGGTTACCGGCTCAATAATCAGCGTCGCGCTGGTCAGTTCAACCTGTTGCGTTATTGGTGGCGGTGACAACTGATAGAAAGTCAGCGCTGGCTTAACAGAACTACAACCAGCACTAAGCAGCGTTAACAAGCTAATCAGTAGAAATTTAATCTTCATTATTTCGTCCTTTGGGCTCAGGATCTGCATCAGCTTGGGCTTCAAAAATTAAGGCATTGGGTTGGTTGCTCAGCGCTTTAACCAGCGGCGCAACTTCTCGTAAAAACAGCTGTAATTGCTCCATTGTTTGCCCCATTTCACTATAGATTGGTGAGTCTTCACTGTAGCCTTCAAGCACGGTACTCAGCTGTTTAAGTGTGTTATTAACTGTTTCGGGTAATGCTTGGGTTTGCTCACTAGCCAATAAGGTTTTTAACGCTTTAATAGTACGCTCCAGTTCAATCATGGTGACATTAGTACTACTGAGCATGGTATTGATTTTATCAATCGTGACATCAATAGGTAATTGCTCAAATTTATCTAAAATTGCAAAAACTTTTTGCTCAATTTGGGCCAACGAACCTGAAATACTAGGGATAACAGACTGTGAGTCATATTGACCAATAACAGACTCTTTATCGACCGGATAAAAATCAAAATCAACAAATAAACTGCCCATGATCAGGCTCGCCGTTTTTAAGCTTGCTTTTAAGCCCTGCTCTATCCAAAGGTCAACTTGCCCTGACATTGCCTCAACTGATTTACTGTCGTTTGCTAAACCGATACGGGCTGGTTCAAGCCGAATTAATACCGGAATACGTCGCTCGGTATTATCAATCGCACTTTGCTGATTAAGCGCCAAAGAAACTCGCACCACAGTACCAATCCTGATCCCGCGATATTCTACCGGGGCGCCTGCGCTTAGACCGCGCACAGAATCTTCAAACAACAGCATAAATTCTTTAAAGTGATATTTACGTTGTTCATAAACACTGCTTTTATCAGGATACAGATAAAAGACTTTGCCAGCCTCAACCGATTGGCCTAAGGGTAAATCGTCCGGCACATCAAAGGTTACGCCGCCACTAATTAATGACTCAAGCGAACTTAAATTAACTTTAACACCTGAGGTCGACGCCTCAACACTAACGCCACTGCTATTCCAGAAATAGGTATTTTGAGTCACCAAACTGCTATAAGGCGCGCGAATAAACACCTGATAATTAACAATGCGTTTTTCAATATCAAAGTCTGACTGTTCAATTCTTCCAACCTCAAAACCGCGATAAGTGACTGGGTCACCAACGGATAATGATTTCCCTTTAACGCCTTCGAGCGCGACTCTAATGCCCGGCACCCCCAGCGGAGTCACAGGCTCTTGCGCCAACCCTGCATAATGCTCGGTATATTCAGTACCGGTGCCTGGGACAAACTCAATATATGAACCCGACATCAAGGTGCTTAATCCAGATATACCGCCACTACCTATACGTGGTTTAACCACCCAGAACAATGACTGATTATTAAGTAACGATTGGGATTGCGGATTTAATCTTGCCTCAACCACGACCCCGTCGCGGTTTGCGTTTAAACGAACCGATGTCACCACGCCCATATCGACATTAAGGGTTTTTACCCGAGTTTTACCTGCTTCTAATCCTTCGGCATCAGCAAATTCAATCGTCACTAAGGGTCCGCGATTAAAATGGTTATCGGCGACCATCCAAATACCAATTGCCAAGGCAATAAGTGGGATCAGCCACACTTTTGAAATACGATAGTGATCCGATATTTTCGCTTGTACTTGAGGTTGTGACGAAGGCGCTGCCATTAAAGATCCTTGTTGTGTTGCTGTGGTAAATTTTTCGATGTTACGAGTCGATCCCATAATAATCTGGGATCAAACATTTCTGCAGCAACAATGGTTAAAATGACCATCATCGCAAAGGTGGCCGCCGCAATACCTGGTTGCACGTTTAATAAGGTGCCGAGCTGAATAAGTGCCACCAGCACCGCTACCACAAAAACATCAACCATCGACCAACGACCAATAAATTCAGTGATTCGGTACAGCACAGATAACTCTTTCGCACTCATAGGTGAGCCAAATTTTGTGCAATAGCATAACCAAAATAAAATAATAAATTTAACGATAGGCACTAACACACTGGCTACAAATACCACCACAGCAATAGGATAAGAGCCCATTTCCCATAATACAATAATTCCACCAATAATGGTCGTAGCTTCCACCACGCCAAGCTGCTCAGAGGTCATAATAGGAAAGATGTTAGCCGGAATATAAAACAATAAAGCGGTAATTAAAAAAGCGAGCGTTTTTTGAATGCTATGTGGTGTTCTTAAATTAAGTGCCCCGTGGCAGCGTGGGCAGTGACCAAGCTGATAAGGTGATAACTTTCCACAACTGTGACAATTTGCCAAGCCAATAGCCGCAGCGGAGCCTGGTGAGTATGAATTCACTGAGTCTGTTTTATCATTCATCATGTTTTTTCACCAGATCTAACCAATGCCAAAACTGATATTTATCAATATAAGTAAGTACTTTAGCATAACAAAGACAAAATAATAAATAGGACCAAAATGATAGGCCCAGACCAATTTCCGCGATGGTAATTAGCTTAATTAAACTGACGAGTACCCCGACAAAAAATACTTCAGCCATCGCCCAAGGTAATAACCCAAAAATTAAACGTACTAACGACGATGAAAAAATTCGACTGCCGACTAAACGTAGCGATAATAAATAACAAATAATAACGCTCAGTATAAGCGCTGGAAATAACACAATAAAAAAGAAAACCACCAAGGCTAATAATTTATAATAACCCACATAAAGCTCAGTCGCTGCTTGCCACAATGAAATTTCCATCATATTGCCACTAAGAGAAAAACTCATAAAAGGGAAATAATTAGCGAGCAACAATAAAATCAAGCCAGTCAATGAATAAGACAATAAATGGCCTATCGCATTGTCTTTAACCTGAAATAACTGATGTCCACACCTCGGACATAGCGCGCACTGACCCGGAACGAGTTCGGGCGTTGGCAGCACCAAATCACACAAGCCGCAGGCGATTGGTTTATTCAAGATAACGTTCTCGTAAAAATCATCGATGATATTAGTAATAGTAACAACTTATCAGCGGCAATAACATGAAAGCATCAAATGCTCGCTCGCCAGCACATCAATAATTACTTATAACCAGTCAAATGACTAAAAAACCTGCGAACAAACAAATAATCATTAAAAATATGGCATAAATTAAAATTATTTATTGACAATCCAGTAGGAAACTGGCAATTATTAATTCAAGAGAAACGATACGGAGACAGGTTTTATTATTCTTTTACATTCACAAAGAGAGATAAAATTATATGTATAAAATCAACATTAGTGGTCAACATGTTAATGTTTCTGATGAAATGAAAGATTATGTCACAGAAGCAATTCAAGGTTTAGAACGTTTTAGCGATCGCATTACCAGTGTCAATGTCAATTTCACTACTGAAAAACACGATACCCATCTGATTGTCGCCGAAGCGCAAATTCATATTCCCGGCAGCGATATTTTTGCCACCGCAACCGCTGACCGTCATATTAAAAATGCAATGACGAGCCTGATTAGCAAGCTTGAAAATCAGTTAAGAAAGCATAAAAGTAAAACGCTCGACAAGAGTCATACCGCAGATAAAGTGTCAGCTGAAACGACTCAGGAACGTGAACTGCAAGATGAGTTTAACGCCCTCGCCGATCGTGGCGCAATAGAAGTTTAATTTCTGTGACTGGGATTGGTTACTTAATCAATCCCGTAAATCACAGTTGAATCATAGTAAACAGATAGCTAAAGCATCGTTAGCACATACCTACATTATACCTAAGTTATACCTCAGCCATCATCACGCCAACGAACTTATTTTTCACTGCTGAAAATACTAATCCAAAACTAATTCAAAACTAATTCAAAACTAATTCAAACCACCAATAACGGCCAGTTGATACTGCATCATCAGTTGATTCACTTTTAAGCCGCTACGCGAGCCGATAAACTTAAGACCATTGTCACTGTGTTGCGCCAAAATTAAGTATTCATTATTAATACTAAACTGCTGCTGTAACGGGTCATGACGCCAAGCCATCGAATGAAGCCAAAGTTTACTGCATTCTTCAACCCAATCCCCTTCGACATATGGATTTGAATGACCTTTTATATCTTCTAAACGTTTAAACACCAAACTGGCCCAAGTGCAAGTTTCGCCCTGACATAAGTCATCATAAAAAGTAAATAACCGGCCACGAAAAACATAATTCGCTTCAAACATCGCCGCGACAAACTCGCCATCTTGTTGTAGCTCATTTAACGGCTTAGTATTACTTGAACAAAACTGCGCTGCTACCGCAAATGGCGACATCACCAAGCCAATAACAATCCATTGTCTTATTTTCATTGTATCTCTGCACTGTACGATTAAGAATCAAGATTATAATACTAATGCCCCTTTAGTCCTACGCCATTGTTAACAATATTCCCCCCACAACCATTGTCAACAATCCACTCTAATACTAAAATCGTAGGGAATACCAGTAACAACCTATAATTCAATGCCATACGGTGATAACGATAGGTGGTGGTTGTTTTTTAATACATTAAATACAGTAACATTGTTGACAACGAATCACTTATAAGCGTAAATTACTCATAACTTGTACAACAATTGCTAACTAAAAATAATGACTATCGCGACGCTTAAGACCAAAAATAAAGTCAGCCAAACCTTGGCCGAACTCGTATTAACAAAAATTCAAACCGCGATCATCAAAGGTGAGATCCCCCACGGCACCAAAATTAACGAACAAGAACTTGCCGCGACCTATGGCATTAGTAGAGGTCCATTACGCGAAGCGATTAGCCGACTGGAGTCGCAAAAGTTAATTGAACGGATCCCGCATGTCGGTGCTCGGGTTGTATCTCTTGATATCAATGAGTTAGTCGACTTATTTAAAGTGCGCGAGGTGCTAGAAGGCATGGCAGCGCGTCTTGCTGCTGAGCATATGAGCGCTGACGAAATTAATGAATTAGTGAAACTGCTTGAGCAGCATGAACAATCAGAACAATTGCAACAAGGGGAAAGTTATTATCAGCATGAAGGCGATTTAGATTTCCACTATCTAATTATTATGGGCAGCCGCAACAAAACCTTAATTAATACGTTAACAGTGGACCTATATCATATTATTCGGATGTACCGCTTTCAATGTAGCGCTGAAACAACTCGCCCGCGAAAAGCCTTTAGTGAACACCGGCGTATTATTGAGGCCATCCAAGCGCGTGATGGCGAATTAGCCGAACTATTAATGAAACGTCATGTCAGTGGCGCCCGAATAAATACCGAACAACGCTTAACTGCCATGTGCAGTCTCAGCTCTTAACCGCTAACCAATTTTGAGGATTATTTATGACGACCCAGCGATCACCTGGCGCTAAGTTTCGCCAAGCATTAGTAGCAAACCAACCACTACAAATTGTCGGTGCCATTAATGCCTATAGTGCGATGATGGCCAAGCAAATTGGTCATCAGGCAATTTATTTATCTGGCGGCGGCGTCGCTAATGCATCTTATGGCTTGCCAGATTTAGGTATGACTTCGCTTAACGATGTTTTGGTTGATGTTCAGCGCATAACCGCGGCCTGTGACTTACCACTGCTGGTCGATATAGATACGGGTTGGGGCGGCGCTTTTAATATTGCGAAAACAATCCGCGATATGGAAAAAGCAGGAGCCGCTGCGGTGCACATGGAAGATCAAGTTGCACAAAAGCGCTGTGGCCACCGGCCAAATAAAGAAATTGTTTCAACCGCGGAAATGGTCGACCGAATAAAAGCGGCTGTCGATGCCCGGATCGATCCAGACTTTTTTATCATGGCGCGAACTGACTCTTTTGCGCAAGAAGGATTAGAAGCAGCGATTGAGCGCGCAAAAGCCTATGTCGCCGCGGGCGCTGACGGTATTTTTGCCGAAGCGGTAAAAACTCAAGAACATTACCGCGCCTTCGCCGAAGCGCTAGACGTGCCAATTTTAGCCAACATCACCGAGTTTGGTCAAACTGAACTGTGGAACAAAGAGCAGTTAGGGCAATGGGGCTGTGCAATGGTGCTGTATCCATTATCTGCATTTCGGGCGATGAACAAAGCCGCTGAAAATGTCTATCAAAATATCTTACAAGATGGCGACCAAAAAGCAGTGGTCGACACCATGCAGACTCGGATGGATTTGTACGATTACTTGGGTTATCACGAATATGAACAAAAGCTAGATACATTGTTTTCACAAGGTAAAAATTTATAAGCAGTAAAGATTATCGCTCGGGCACATGATCTAAACCGAGCTTTTTTATAAAAATAATAGCAAAAATATAAAATGAGGAATTAGTCATGGCAGAGCAAAAAATTGGTGGCGCAGGTTTACGCGGACAAAGCGCAGGAGAAACATCACTATGTACCGTCGGAAAATCAGGCTCAGGGTTAACCTATTGTGGTTATGATGTTAGTGATTTAGCCGATAATGCAACGTTTGAAGAAGTCGCTTACCTATTATTTAACGGCGAATTACCCAATATTGAACAGCTTGCAACTTATAAAGCTCAGCTAAAAAGCATGCGTGATTTACCCCAAGCACTCAAAGAGGTGCTGCAACGCATTCCAAAAGACGCCCACCCGATGGATGTAATGCGCACAGGATGCTCGTTTTTGGGTAATCTAGAGCCAGAGCAAGACTTTAGCCAGCAACAATCTTCGTCAAACCGTTTGTTAGCCGCATTCCCGGCCATTATGTGTTATTGGTACAAGTTTTCTCACGACGGTATTGAGATCAACTGTAACACTGATCAAGATTCATTAGGTGGCCACTTTCTCTATCTGCTAAATGGTACGCAACCAAGTGAAATGCATTGCCGCGTAATGGATGTTTCATTAATTTTATATGCCGAGCATGAATTTAATGCCTCAACCTTTACTGCGCGTGTTTGTGCCTCGACTTTATCCGATATGTTCTCATGTATTACTGGCGCTATAGGTACCCTGCGTGGCCCATTGCATGGCGGCGCGAACGAAGCAGCAATGGATATGATCCAAAGTTTTTCTTCACCAGCGGATGCCAAAGTTCAAATGGCTGGCATGTTAGCGCGTAAAGAAAAAATAATGGGCTTTGGTCATGCAATCTACCGCACCTCAGATCCGCGTAATGTCATTATCAAGAAATGGTCACAAAAACTTGCCGCAGAAAATGGCGATACGTCGTTATATGACATATCAGTGGCCTGTGAAGAATTTATGTGGGACACCAAGAAACTGTTCTGTAACGCTGACTTTTTCCATGCATCAACCTACAACTACATGGGCATTCCAACCAAGTTATTTACGCCAATTTTCGTTTGCTCACGCCTAACAGGTTGGGCTGCACACGTGATGGAACAGCGCTCAAACAACCGTATTATCCGCCCAAGCGCCGATTACACAGGTAGCGAGCCACGTACAGTGACGCCAATTAGCGAACGCTAATTTTTACTCGTTACATCATGTGACATTAAACTGGTTGGGTTAGTTGAGGAAAGCAGACTGTTGCTGGCATGGATGCCAGCTCAAGCCTCCATGGATGGATTCACGGCGTGTCTAGCGTCCTTAACTGACTCAAGCCAACGCGCAGAATTCACGGACCCCATTATGAATATCAATTACCGTAAACCGCTAGCGGGCACCACGCTAGACTATTTTGATACACGCGCTGCGATTGAAGACATTCAAGCAGGCAGCTACGCAAAGCTTCCTTATACCTCTCGAGTATTAGCCGAACAACTGGTTCGACGCTGTGACCCCGAGATGTTAACCCCCTATTTAAAACAGCTTATTGAGCGTAAACAAGACTTAGACTTCCCTTGGTATCCTGCAAGGGTTGTCTGTCATGACATCTTAGGTCAAACCGCTTTAGTTGATCTGGCAGGACTGCGTGATGCGATTAGCGAACAAGGCGGCGATCCAGCCAAAGTGAACCCCGTGGTACCCACCCAACTTATTATCGATCACAGCCTAGCTGTCGAGCACGGCGGCGACGATAGTGATGCCTTTGCCAAAAATCGCGCGATTGAAGAACGCCGTAACGAAGACCGGTTCCACTTTATTAATTGGTGTCAAAAAGCATTCGACAACATCGATGTGATCCCGGCTGGCAACGGCATAATGCATCAAATAAACCTTGAAAAAATGTCACCGGTTATTCAAGCGCGCGACGGCATTGCCTTTCCCGATACCTGTGTGGGTACTGATTCACATACACCACACGTTGACGCCCTTGGCGTTATCGCCTTAGGTGTTGGCGGCCTTGAAGCCGAGACAGTGATGTTGGGACGGCCTTCAATGATGCGTTTACCAAATATCGTGGGCGTTAAGTTAACGGGCAAGCGCCAACCGGGTATTACCGCTACCGATCTGGTCTTAGCCATTACTGAATTTTTGCGTAATGCCAAAGTAGTTTCAGCCTATCTCGAGTTCTTTGGTGAAGGTGTTACCAACCTAACTATTGGTGATCGTGCAACCATCTCGAATATGACACCAGAATACGGCGCCAGTGCAGGCATGTTCTATATCGACCGCCAAACGATAGACTACCTAACAATCACCGGTCGTGAGCCAGCACAAATAGCCCTGGTTGAAAACTACGCCAAAGTAACGGGCTTATGGGCAGATAGCCTGACCGAGGTTGAGTATGAGCGAGTACTCACCTTTGATTTATCATCAGTTGGTCGTAACATGGCCGGGCCGTCAAACCCACATCGCCGCTTGCCAACATCAGATTTAGCCAAACGTGGCATTGCCAAACAATGGACCGAGGTTGAGGGCGAAATGCCCGATGGCGCCGTCATTATCGCGGCGATCACCAGTTGTACTAATACCTCAAATCCACGCAATGTCGTCGCAGCAGGTTTGGTAGCGCGTAATGCCAACAAGCTTGGTTTAGTGCGCAAAGCTTGGGTTAAATCGTCATTCGCTCCGGGTTCTAAAGTGGCACAACTCTACCTTGAAGACTCAAAATTATTGCCAGAGTTAGAGCAACTTGGTTTTGGTATCGTTGGTTTTGCATGTACCACCTGTAATGGCATGAGCGGCGCGCTCGATCCGAAAATTCAACAAGAAATTATCGATCGCGATCTTTATTCAACCGCCGTATTATCGGGCAACCGTAATTTCGATGGCCGTATTCATCCCCATGCTAAACAAGCATTCCTTGCTTCACCGCCGCTAGTGGTGGCTTATGCTATTGCCGGCACCATCCGCTTTGACATTGAAAAGGATGTCTTAGGCCAAGATCAACATGGCAACGACATTACCCTAAAAGATATTTGGCCAAGTGATGAAGAAATAGATGCTATCGTCGCAGCCAGTGTTAAGCCTGAACAATTTAAGGCAATTTATGAGCCGATGTTTAACGTTAAAGTTGAAATGGGCGAGCAAATTAATCCGCTATATAATTGGCGTGAGAAGAGCACTTACATTCGTCGCCCTCCCTATTGGGAAGGCGCGTTAGCCGGTGAGCGTACCATGAAAGGTATGCGGCCGCTGGCTGTGTTAGGTGACAATATTACCACCGATCATTTATCGCCATCAAACGCGATTCAGCTCGCCAGTGCTGCAGGCGCTTATCTGGATAAAATGGGCTTGCCTGAAGTCGATTTTAACTCTTACGCAACCCATCGTGGCGACCATTTAACCACGCAACGAGCGACGTTCGCTAACCCGAAACTGCTTAACGAAATGTGTCGTGACGATCAGGGCGAAATAAAACAAGGTTCACTTGCGCGCATAGAGCCCGAAGGTAAAGAGTCACGTATGTGGGAAGCGATTGAAACCTACATGGCGCGCAAGCAGCCACTAATTATCGTTGCAGGTGCCGATTACGGTCAAGGTTCATCTCGTGACTGGGCGGCAAAAGGCGTTCGCTTAGCCGGAGTTGAAGTGATTTTGGCCGAAGGTTTTGAGCGTATTCACCGCACAAACTTGGTTGGCATGGGCGTTTTACCGCTTGAGTTTATTAATGGTGATACGCGTAAAACCTACCACATCGATGGCAGTGAAACCTTTGATGTGATTGGCACACCAGCACCTGGTAATCAGCTAATGGTAATGATGACTCGCGCCAATGGCGAAACTGTTGAAATTAGCGCTAAATGTCGTCTTGATACCGCTGAAGAGATTTCAGTTTACGGCGCAGGCGGTGTTTTGCAGCGCTTCGCCCAAGATTTTTTGGAATCTAACGCATAGATCATCATCTCATTTAGATGCGCTATTAATAGTGTGTCTAAATTAGCTTGAACTTAGTTATTGATAATAAAACTACGCTCAAACTGTATAAAAGGATTAATAGATGGCTCATCTACCACAGATTAAAATCCCAGCGACTTACATGCGTGGCGGGACCAGTAAAGGTGTATTCTTTAATTTAACCGACCTGCCACCAGCGGCACAGGTCGCAGGTGCGGCCCGTGATGCTATATTGCTGCGGGTGATCGGCAGCCCCGATCCCTATGGTAAACAAACCGATGGCATGGGCGGCGCAACCTCAAGTACCAGTAAAACCGTTATTTTATCCAACAGCTCAGTGCCCGATCATGATGTTGATTATTTATTTGGCCAAGTCGCTATTGATCGTGCCTTTGTTGATTGGAGCGGTAACTGTGGCAATTTAAGCGCGGCCGTTGGCTCTTTTGCGATTAATAGCGGCTTAGTCGATGCCAAGCGCATACCTCACAACGGTGTATGCACGGTCAGAATTTGGCAGGCTAACATTCGCAAAACGATTATCGCCCACGTACCAATAAGCAACGGTGAAGTGCAAGAAACCGGTGACTTTGAACTCGATGGGGTAACGTTTCCGGCCGCTGAAATTCCGGTTGAATTTATCGATCCCGCTGATGGTGATGGCGCTATGTTCCCAACGGGGAATTTAGTTGATGATCTTGAAGTTCCGGGTATTGGCAGCTTTAAAGCCACCTTAATTAATGCCGGCATTCCGACAATTTTCCTAAATGCGGCCGACCTTGGTTATAGCGGGGCAGAATTACAAGAAGCGATCAATAGCGATGCAGCAGCTCTCGGCAAATTTGAAACTATTCGTGCTGTTGGCGCGGTTAAAATGGGCCTAATTAAAGATATTAGTGAAGCGGCTAACCGTCAGCACACCCCGAAAGTAGCCTTTGTTAGCGCCCCAATCGATTATGTTTCGTCTAGTGGTAAAGCTATTTCGGCCAGTGATTTTGATTTAAACGTGCGGGCATTATCAATGGGCAAACTACATCATGCCATGATGGGCACCGCTGCGGTCGCTATTGGCACTGCAGCAGCAATTCCCGGTACGCTGGTTAACTTAGCTGCCGGTGGCGGTTCATACAACAGCATTAACTTTGGTCATCCGTCTGGTACCTTAACAGTTGGTGCACAGGCGAGCGAAGTAAATGGTCAATGGGTGGTTAATAAAGCAATAATGAGTCGCAGCGCCCGAATATTAATGGAAGGCTGGGTGAGGATTCCGGCTGATTCATTTTAAGATCTTGCAGTAATATTTGGCATGCTAACCTGAATACCGGTTAGCTAATCATTTCTCATGTGAAGGGCATGCTCGCCCTTTCACTGGGTGATTCATGGTTAAACAGCTTAATATTCAACCCGATTACGACCGTTGTTTTTAGCCAAATAAAGCTTCTCATCAACAATCTTGTACGCTTGCTCAAACGAGGTGTACCCTTGCATTGATACCACCCCAAAACTACAGGTAAAGGCAGGGATCCCGACTAACTCAGCTGTTGTAAGCTCAATGGTTTCACGCAATTTTTCGGCGGTTATGTTGGCCTTTTCGATATTAGTTTCAACGATTAATATGAACTCTTCCCCGCCCCATCGAATAAACACATCTTCCTCTCGTATTACCTCTTTAACAATATCAATTAAGGCAACTAATGAGTGATCTCCAACACCATGGCCATGAACATCGTTGATCTTCTTAAAATTATCAATATCAAACATGATAATCGATAATTCTTTTTGTTGAATTACCATGTGACTGAGTTTATGACTAATTACCGAGTCGAAATAATGACGGTTATATATATTCGTTAATTTGTCAAAGTGGGCTTTTTTCTCAAGATTGGTATTAGCATCTTTTAATGAGGCAATTTCTGACAAATCGATATCGACACAAAACATTTCAGGATTATCGGTACCTTCACCGAGCATAATGTGTGAAGAATACACGTGAATTGATGTTTGATCTTGCCGTTTTAAGACCAACTCGCCTGCAGGTATTATCACGCCGTGAGTAAACCAGTCACTGATCGCCTTAATAACCCCCTCATGCATCGGCGCAGGGATAATCAAGTCTTCAAGTTTGTTACCAATAGCTTCGTAATATGAATAGCCATACATTATTTCGCTGGCTTTATTCCAGTAAACCAATTCACGATTTTTGTTATAACCTTGTATAGCAACCGAGGGCACGCCATTAATCAGATCAATAAAGTTGCGTTGTTCCCCCATGCTCGCAATAGTATGGCTTTTTCCATATCTTATCATGTCAAAGGTAGAATCTATTTTAGCTTGATTCTCAGGAGTTAAGATGTCGCAATTGAGTAAGTGCAAAATGTGATTACATTCAGCAATATGAATTTCTAAATTTTGCTTTAGTAATAACAACTCATTTTCAGTCATTTGTTCATTAGTCCTTTATCAATACTGCGGCTAAGTTTAGCAGCTCTAACATTAATGAAGAGTTAATCTTTAAAATTGTTAATAATCGCCCGCACTAATAATAGTGCGGGCGATTATTAAAAGAGAACAAACAAGACTCAGGGATGTAATTACGAGACTGCAGCTGGACTCGGTTTAAGTTTAAATTTAGGTTTCGACGCTTTTGGCACTAACGTTTCTAATACGCCATCTAGCTGCTCCGACGCTTCAGCGATTACATATTCAACGATATCTTCAGTCAAATTAAGCGCCGCCCAAGCAGATTCATTACGGCTAGTACGGTACGCTAACATTTGGCTATCAGCAGCAATTAAACCGCCAAAGTATTCTCGAGAAATTTCATTCGCCAAATAGACGACCGAAGCCTCCGTTTTATAATGGACGGATTGATTCGGTAAATGGTGATGCTCAATGCAATCTTGCAACCAGGCAGGTAATTGCCAATGTCGGCACAAAGCAGCCCCAAGTTCTTGGTGATCAAAACCAAGAATCTTTTTCTCAGCGACGACCACTTCTATTCGATGCTTTTTAACTAATTCAAGAACTTGAACTGCTTTTTGCGGCTTAACATCAAAGTATATAAGTTGACCAACGTCATGCAACAAGCCAGCAATAAAAAAACGTTCCGAATTAGCCAAGTAAGCATGCAGGGCAAGTCGACGTGCGACTAATCCGGTAAAAATGTTATGGTACCAAAAAACATCCATATCAACCTGACCATGAGCCAATTGCTCCATCGCCTTTACCACCGATGTCGTTAATATAAGGTCTTTAAAACCTTGCTGACCAATGATCGAAATAGCATGGTCTAGCCGCTCAATAGTTCGAGGCATATTATAATAAGCGCTATTGACTAAACGTAACACGCTTATTGCCATGGCAGGATCGCAAGCAACTACGTCGGCTAACGCTTTAGAGTCGGTACGTTTTTGTTCTAATAAGTCACAGCATTTATGGTAAGCCTGAGGTAATGCAGGCAAACTCGTTAAATCAAGAATAAGGTTATTAAAGTCCATTTTGCCAATGAGGCTCCGGCTAAGATAATTGTCGTATATTGTTAAAAATCAAAGATGATAATAAAAATCATCAGATCTATTGTCAATCATAATAAAGCCTAACGAGCTAATTTATTAGATTAAATTAGCTTAAAAGCTCAAAACGAACCAAAAAGCTATAATTTGGTTACCGTAGCACGAGATTATAAAAAAAAATCAAGTACACAGGTCAAGGCGTGTTATTAAGGACCTACCAATTGGTCTAACTGGTAGGCGCACCACTGTGAAATTTAAAATCATCATCAGCACTAACAATAAGCTGCGCTTCTATCTGGCCAAAATACGCAATGCGCGCGCTAATATCTTTACCGGCAATTTTGGTGGCCAGGGTTAAATAATCTTGATAATGACGAGCTTCCGAGCGTAAGAGCGAGACATAAAATTTATTTAAGTCGTCGGCCAAATAAGGCGCGATTTTAGCAAAACGTTCACACGAACGTGCTTCGATATAAGCGCCGATAATTAATTTATCGATTAACGCATCCGGTTCATATGATGTGACATGTCCCATCATACCTTTAGCATAGCGCCCAGCCTTAATACTTTTAAACTCAAGACCACGCCCTTCCATAATTTGTAACACCTGATAATAGTGATGTAGTTCTTCTTTGATTAACAGCACCATTTTATCGACAAAGTCTTGCCCATAAGCGCAGTCGTCACGCGCAGTAATGGTTTTTGCCATGTGTGATTGGCTCGACAATTGAGCCATCGTCCCTTGTTTTCGATAGACGTAGTCTTCATAAGGCTTAAACCATAACGCTAATGCTGCACTGCTTTCTTTGTCCACTGCATATTTTCGCAATAGAAACATTGCTGTTTGGCCCGCTTTCAGCTCGCACATTAAGTGATCCAACAATAAAATCGGTAAACTTTCAGGTTGTTTTGCCCGCTCTAGCCAACTGTCTGGGGTTTCACATTGCAAGAATTTTAGAATAGGTTCTAATAGCTGTTGGTTTGGCATGACAATCTCAAATAATTAACGATAAAAATCACTGCGATCCTAGCACGAAACCCCCAAAGCTCATTAGTTCTATACTCAAAATCATTACCGATGGCATGGCATAGACCATTTGATTATAAAAAGTCGTAAATAACAGGTGCAAACGTGGCCATTTTTAAGTTTAATAACCGTCTAGACATCTAATAGGGTTTGATTGAATGAAACACGACACGAAAATTGTTAGCGTAGGCCGCAAAAAAGAATGGACCAATGGCGCGGTCAATCCACCGGTACAACGTGCCTCGACTATAGTGTTCGACACGGTCGCCGAAATGAAACATGCAATTGCCAATCGATCCGATAAAACCCTATTTTATGGCCGTCGCGGCACCACCACCAGCTTTGCATTTAGCGAAGCGATGAGTGAAATAGAAGGCGGAGCTGGCTGTGCCTTGTATCCGTGTGGTACGGCGGCAATTACTGGTGCGCTGCTGTCATTTTTAAAAACTGGCGATCATCTATTAATGGTCGACACAGCTTACGAGCCAACCCGAGATTTTTGTAATAAGATCTTAACTAACATGGGTATTGAAACCACTTATTACGATCCAATGATTGGGGCCGGCATTAAAGATCTCATTAAAGCCAATACCCGGGTGTTATTTTTAGAATCACCAGGTTCTAACACCATGGAAGTACAAGACGTGCCAACCTTGTCAGCTATTGCACATCAATCAGATATTATTGTAATGCTCGATAATACTTGGGGCGCCGGGGTTAACTTCAAGCCCTTTGATTATGGCGTTGATATTTCGATTCAAGCTGCAACCAAATATATTGTCGGCCATTCCGATGCAATGATTGGCACCGCGGTCGCCAGCGAGAAGTATTGGCCACAACTGCGCGAACACAGCTATTTATTGGGCCAATGCGTATCTCCTGATGACGCCTACCTTGCTTTACGCGGCCTAAGAACGCTAAGCGTTCGGTTAAAGCAACACCAAGCAAGCGCGCTAAAAGTCGCCCAATGGTTAAGTGAGCAACCCGAAGTCGATAAAATACTCCATCCTGCGTTTAGCGACTGTCCTGGCCATCAATTCTTTAAGCGCGACTTTAACGGCTCTAATGGTTTGTTTTCTTTTGTGCTTAACCGCGGCAATGAAGCAGCGATAACTGAACTGCTTGATGGGATGAGCCATTTTAAAATGGGCTTTTCGTGGGGCGGATTCGAGAGTTTAATTCTCAAGGTTAATGGCCTTGAACGCTTACGTACTGCCACTACTTGGCAAGCAGCGGGCCCTGTTATTCGACTGCATATTGGACTTGAGGATGTCGATGACTTAATTAGCGACTTGCGCCAAGGACTCGACCGTTTAAATACTAAATTAGCGCAATAATAACGCCCTCTGCCGGTGCTATTATTGCGCCGGCTCAGCCAACACTATCTCGCCATATACCCACGCAAGCACTTTAAAAAAATTGAACTTTTGCCATAATATAACGAACTATGTGACTTTATCGTGGTCTTTGTTGTGCCAAATCTTCCTAAATTATTGTGCAACAACATGTTAAGCTCCTAATAACATAAGCATTGGAGAAATATCTTGAAAAAATGGACTGTTCCCGTAGTGATCGCACTGCTTGCTGGTTGTAATCAAAGCCCCACTTCACCGTTAACCTCAAGCCTGAAAAACACGGTTAAGCACGCTGATACTCGCCTGATTGAAGTGGTAAAAAACGATCCTAATAAAACCGTTATTCCTTACCAAAAATACGTGCTAGCCAATGGTTTAACCGTCATTTTACATCAAGATAATTCCGATCCTTTAGTCCAGGTTGATGTTACCTATCACGTTGGTTCAGCCCGAGAAACTATTGGTAAATCAGGTTTTGCCCACTTTTTTGAACACATGATGTTCCAAGGTTCTGATAATGTTGGTGACGAACAGCACTTTAAACTCATTACCGAAGCGGGCGGCACCTTAAATGGTTCAACCAACCGCGACCGAACCAATTATTATCAAACTATCCCAGCCAATCAACTTGAAAAAATACTGTGGTTAGAATCCGACCGGATGGGATTTTTTATTGATAGCGTCACTCAGAAAAAATTTGAAGTACAACGCGAAACGGTTAAAAACGAACGTGGTCAACGGGTTGACAACCGACCTTACGGCCGAGTGTCAGAACAAATCGCAAGCGCGTTATACCCTTTAAACCACCCTTACTCTTGGCCCGTAATAGGTTTCATCAATGATTTAAACCGGGTTAATGTTAATGACTTAAAAGACTTTTTTCTAAAATGGTATGGCCCAAACAACGCCACAATTACAATCGGTGGCAATATTGACCCGAGCCAGACCTTAAAACTAGTCGAAAAATACTTTGGTTCAATTCCTGCTGCGCCAGCAGTAAACCCACCCGAGAAAGTTGCAGTTACCCTTGATCAAGATCGCTACATTTCGTTGCAGGATCACATTGAATTGCCGATGATTTCGATGACCATGCCTACCGTTTATGTTCGGCACGAAGACGAAGCACCATTAGATGTTTTAGCTGAGATCCTCGGTGGTGGTAAAACCTCTATCCTGTATAAAAATTTGGTTAAATCTCAATTCTCAGTATTTGCTGGGGTATCGCATCCCTGTGCAGAGCTTGCGTGTACTTTTAATTTTAAAGCATTTCTAAATCCAAAGTCGGGTAAAACCTTAAGCGATCTCGAACAAATAATGCGCGCTTCGCTCGACGAGTTTGAGCAACGCGGGGTTCAAGCAGACGATTTACAAAAAGTACGGGCCAAGATGCAAGCAAGTTTTATTTTTGGCTTGCAAAGTGTTGCAGGTAAAGTCAGTCAACTAGCCGCTAACCAGACGTTTTCTGATAATCCAAATTATATCGAACAAGACCTTAACCGTTATAACTCGGTCACCAAACAAGATGTATTGCAAGTATTTAATCGTTATATCAAAAATAAAGCCGCGGTCATTATGAGTGTCGTACCGATGGGCCAACCTGATGCGGTAGCAGCTAAAGATAACTTCATCCCTCCAGCACGAGATTTAAGTAACCTAGCATCAGTTGCGCCCGAGCAGCTAAAATTACGCCGGGCTAGCGATACTTTTGACCGAACAGTAATGCCTAGCGCCGGTCGCAGTGTCGGAATTTCTTTACCAACAATGTGGCAACAACAGCTAGAGAATGGCATTGAAGTATTGGCGACTCAAAGCTTAGAAACGCCAACCACCTCAATGTTAATAAAGATCCCTGCGGGCCATTATTATGAAGAAAAAGAGCAAGCAGGTACCGCTTCATTGTTAGCCGCAATGTTAAATCAATCAACCTTGCTTAGATCGAACGAAGCCATGAGCAATGCCCTACAAAAACTCGGCAGCTCGGTTAGTTTTTCAGCGTCCAATCAATACCTGTTGGTTAACATTAATACTTTAAGTGCTCACCTTGACGCGACTTTAACCTTAGTCAAAGAAAAGTTGCTGCAGCCTGCTTTTCTCGAAAGTGAATTTAACCGAATTAAAAATAATGCGGTTCAAGGCATTATCAATAGTAAAAGAGATGCTAGTTATCTCGCCTCGAGCGCTTTTGGTCAATTGCTGCATGCCGACGATATCTCTGCCACACCAATCGGTGGCACTCAAAAAAGTTTGAATGCGTTAACCCTAGCGCAGGTAAAGTCTTTTTATCAGCAATTGGTTAAGCCCAATGGTAGCCACATCATCGCCGTATCAAGCATATCTCATCAGGCACTAAGCGACAGTTTAAATACATTTAATAATTGGACAGGTCAAGCAACTGAACTAACGCTGGACCTAGCATTATCAACAACCAAAACTGGGGTGATTTATTTAGTCAATAAACAAGGCGCAGCTCAATCGACCATTCGCATTGGCAAGCGCGCGATTATTCGTGATATTACTGGCGAATATTACAAATCGTATTTAATGAATTTTACCCTAGGGGGTGCGTTTAATAGTCGCATAAACTTAAATCTGCGCGAAGACAAAGGATATAGTTACGGGGCGAGCTCTTATTTTAACGGCAATAAATACACCGGGGCCTTCGTTATTGGCACCGAAGTTCGCCGCGATGTTACCGACAAAGCAATCGTTGAAATTGCCAAAGAGGTTAAACTCTATGCCGATAAAGGAATTACGCCTGAGGAGCTCGCCTTTATGCGCAGTGCAATTAACCAACGTGATGCCCTGCGATACGAGACTCCGCGCGCTAAGCTGAGCTTTTTAGCCCAAATGTTAGAATACAACTTAAGCCCAACATTTGTTAAACAGCGTTCAGACATAGTTTCAACCATTAGCGCCGATGAAATTAATGCCTTAGCGAAAAAGCATCTCGCTTTTGAACAAATGTTTATGGTGGTAGTGGGTGATGCCGTCACCTTAAAACCACAGCTCGAAGCATTGGGTTATCAAGTAGTCGATTTCTCGATTTAAAGACTAAAACTGTTGACGGGCTGGCTGTTATTAGCGCTTTGCTCGTCAATAGATCACACTGATAGTCGCGACAAAGAGCTTACTCGCAGCTAAATTTAATTTATAATCAAATCTATGCCCCGTCACCTAACTTAAACAATATGACAGCTCACTCTGGTTTTTTACTGACTCAACAAGCCATCGATATCAATGGCAAGTCGCAAATATTACTGTGGCTGATTACCGATCACGGTCCGGTTAAGCTGATTATCAATGACCAATCACCGCTGTTTTTTATTAGTAATGAGCAATTGGATCTGGCTGTCGAGTTATTAAACCGTCATCGAATTAATCACCACAATAAATCTCTGGCGTTAACCCGATTTGATTTCAGCCCGGTTTCTGGACTCTATTTTAGCAATATAAAAGATGCCCGCTCGGCAAAAAGCGTGTTGCGCCAAGCCGGTCTGATTATTTATGAAAGCGATATCAGCCTTGATCAGCGGTACTTAATGGAGCGGTTTATTTGTGGCGGCATCGAGTTTAATGCCACGGCACAACCAAATATTGGTTACACCCAATATCACAACGTCAAGCTACGACCCAGCGATTACCAGCCACAATTATCGGTACTGTCGATTGATATCGAATGCTCCCAACATGGCGAACTTTACAGTATTGGTTTTCACCAGCGTAATTTTTCGCGGGTAATAATGATTGGCCCCCCGCAAGACGGCCCCTCCTATATCCAGTGGGTAAAGGATGAAAGCGAACTATTAGAGCAATTAGAAATTACCATCGCTGAGACAGATCCTGATATTATCATTGGCTGGAATGTGATTAATTTTGATTTTAGATTGCTGATTAAGCGCGCCCAATACAATGGCATGAAATTACGACTGGGCCGTGGTCAAGCTTTTGCCCACTGGCGTGATTCACACAACGATAATAACGGCTACATTACCATTGCCGGACGTCTCGTTATCGATGGCATTGATGCCTTAAAAACCGCGACTTATCATTTTGCCAGCTTTAGCCTCGACTTTGTTGGTCATAGTTTACTTGGCCGTGGCAAACACACCGATGATGTCCATAATCGAATGGCTGAAATAAATCACAATTTCAAGCATGACAAACCGGCACTCGCGGCCTATAACCTGGAAGACTGTCGCCTCGTTAGCGATATATTTGAGCACACCCAATTACTTGAGTTTTTAATCTTTAGAACCAAACTAACTGGTTTGCCACTCAACCGTGTGGGAGGCTCGGTCGCCGCTTTTACTAATTTATATTTACCTAAATTACATCGTGCTGGTTTTATTGCCCCGAACCTCCCACCCGACGGCGGTTTAGCTAGCCCCGGTGGTTATGTAATGGATTCACAACCGGGTTTATATCACAATGTTTTGGTACTCGATTTCAAAAGCCTTTATCCATCGATTATCCGGACCTTTAAAATAGATCCGATGGGGCTTATCGAAGGGTTAGCAGCGCCAGAGCATGCTATTGACGGTTTTAAGCAGGCAAAATTTTCACGCGATAAACATTTTTTACCCCAAATCATCACCAACTTATGGCAACAGCGTGATCAGGCCAAGCAACAAAAAGATCATCCTAAGTCGCAAGCCATAAAAATTATCATGAACTCATTTTATGGCGTGCTCGGTTCTGGCGGTTGCTGTTTTTACGATACCCGACTGGCCAGTTCAATCACGATGCGAGGTCATCAAATCATTCAGCAAACAGCTCAGTGGATTGAAGAAAAGTTTGATGTAATTTATGGTGATACCGATTCAGTATTTGTGTTTATTGGCCCACAATATAATGCCAAACAGGCCAACAAAATAGGTCAGCAATTAGCCGATGACGTTAATCAACGTTGGCAGCAACTTATTGCTCAAGAGCATCAACTAGATTGCCATTTGGAACTGCAATATGAAACGCTGTTTGCGCGATTTTTAATGCCAAAGATCCGCGGCAGCGAAACTGGCAGTAAAAAACGTTACGCCGGTTTGTTAAATAATAATGGTAAGCCTGAGTTGATTTTTAAAGGCTTGGAAAGTGTGCGCAGCGATTGGACAATATTAGCGCAAGATTTTCAGCAACAACTTTACCAACTGGTGTTTGATGATCAAGATCCACGGCCTTTGGTATTAGAAACTTTAGAAAAAACCCAAACAGGTCAATACGATCACAAATTGGTTTATAGTAAGCGGCTTAGGCGAAAACTATCACATTACGTCAAAAATGTTCCTCCTCAAGTTAAAGCCGCGCGCATAGCCGATGAGCAAAATGCCAAGCTAGGCCGTACTTTGCAATATCAAAATCATGGCACTATTAATTATGTCATCACGATTAATGGCCCCGAACCTGTCGAATACACCACAAGCCCAATTGACTATCAGCATTATATTGATAAACAATTATTACCAATAGCCGATGGCATACTACCCTTTGTTGAACTGTCATTTGAACAAATCACGGCTACTCAGCTCGGCTTATTTTAAGCGTTAGGCATATTTTAATGCGGATATTAGCAATATCCGCATTCGGCTAAATGGTACGAAAACATCAACTAAACTCAAGATATTCGTGTCAAATCGCGCACCATTTTTGTCATGATTTCATCCAATAAATAACACAATGAATTAAATCTATATTAAATAGTTTCTTCACTAAATTATGTACTAATATTTTAGTCAAGAAACTATTCATGCCAAGGGATCTTAATGGCTTGTTTGTCACCATAAGGAATATGAAATATGACCGAAAAATTTTTTCTCTATTTAGCACTATTGACTAAACAATAGCCATGAGCACACCCGATAACAAGTCGCTATCACAAGAAGTTGCTCACGGCACTAAATGGTACATGGCGATGCGCTGGAGCATTAAAAGCTTAGGCTTCATTAGTTCAGCCGTATTGGCCCGCCTGTTAGTGCCGGAAGATTTTGGGTTGGTCGCTACCGTAATGGTCGTACTTGGGTTTGTCTCTTTATTATTTGAATTTGGTGTCAACTGGGCTTTAATTCAAAATAATAAAGCCAGTGATGAGCACTTTAATACCGCTTGGACCATCAGAATAATTCAAGCCATTATTATCGCAGCGCTAATCGCTGTTTTTGCTCCACAGATAGCCCAAGCCTATGGTGATACCAGAATAGAAGAGATCTGTTTAATCATTGCGTTAGCTACGTTTATTCAAGGCTTTGAAAATATAGGAACCGTCAAGTTCCAAAAAGAAATGAATTTTTCCAAAGACTTTTCATACAATGTAACGCCAAAAATTATTGCCACGATTATCACGATAGGACTGGCGTTTTACTATCAGTCTTATTATGCACTGGTGGTTGCAAGCTTGCTCAATAGCCTTATAAAAGTCGTTATTAGCTATAGCATAATTGATTATCGCCCACGACTTACCTTAACTAAGTTTTCCGATATATGGGGCTTTTCGCAATGGATTTTAATCAGAAATATCGCTAATTACATTTCAACTCAAGGCGATATAATTGTATTGTCAGCGCTAGCAACACCGACCAACATCGGCTATTACAAATGGAGCAGCGAGCTCTCCTTTATTGCAATATCTGAAGTACAGCTCCCCTTTTCCCGAGCTTTATTACCCGGATTAGCAAAAATAAAAGACAATCATCAACAACTCATTGCAGCTTACCTAAAAGCCCTATCTTTTATGGCCATAATTTCAGTTCCTGTTGCGCTGGGGTTTGGCGCAGTATCCCATGAACTTATTCCATTGTTTTTAGGTGGTGATAAGTGGTTGCCGGTGGTGCCGTTAGTTGAAGCATTAGTCTTTTTTGCTATGTGCACCGCGCTCTATGGGATTTCAGGTAATTTATTGACCATTAACGGTAATGTAAAATACACCGCCTATATATTCTGGTGCCAAGCCATCATCACAATATTAAGCCTCTACCCTGCTTATTCAGCATTTGGCTTGCTAGGCATCGCCTACACGCGAGCGCTTATTGGCGTGATAATGTTCTTTTTGGTCTCGATCCTAGTGACCCGACTTTGTGATGTTAGCTTTAAGCAGATAATCAATGCCATTTGGCGACCTGTCTTCTCTGGCCTGTTAATGTATGCAATCGTTATCAATATATCCGATATTTTTAACCTGAGCACTGGTTTATTACTGTTGTTTAAATTGGCGCTCGGCGTTAGCTTGTATAGTTTATTTATTTTAGCGCTCTGGGGTCTTAGCCGTGATAAGCATGCGATTGAAACCAGTTTAATTGAATCAACACGGCGCTATGTTGCCAATATCAGAGTGCGTAAGCAAGTTTAATCAGGCACCGGATTGATGCTGATCTTCTTCATGCCTCAATTAAGGGTGATGTGTAAACATCGGGGAAATATAATTAGGTAGGATCAATGTAGACATTACTAAGCCGCCTTGCGGCGGCTTATAAAATAACCACGGTTAACGTTATTTCTCTTGTGCCATTAGCTCAGCAGGTTCAGCACCATTGCTGGCAAAATATTCACGCGTTAGCTTAAATACTACCGGACTTAATAAGCCCAGTGCAATTAAGTTAGGTATCGCCATTAAAGCATTCATCGTATCGGCCAGTAGCCAAATAAACTCCAGTGAACCGGCAGCGCCAATTGGCACAACCAAAACCCAACAGATACGAAATGGCATAATAGCTTTGACCCCAAATAGATACTGTACACATTTCTCACCGTATAAGCTCCAACCTAAAATAGTGGTGAAAGCAAATACTGATAACGCAACAGCAACAATGTAATTACCACCGGGGATCGCACTAGCAAAGGCGTTCGATGTTAACTCAGCGCCAGTAGCACCTGACGTCCATTCACCGGTAACAATAATCGCAAGACCAGTAATAGAACAAACAATCAAGGTATCGATGAATGTACCTAGCATCGCGACCAAACCTTGAGCAACTGGGTTTTTAGTTTGCGCAGCCGCATGAGCAATTGGCGCACTGCCTAAACCGGCTTCGTTAGAGAACACCCCACGTGCCACACCGAAACGAATAGCAGCCCAAACAGCAGCGCCAGCAAAACCACCTTCTGCGGCAGTTTCAGTAAACGCACTATTGATGATTAACGCAAATGCTGCTGGTATTTCAGAGATATTAATAATTAAGACAATCGCACCGGCCGCAATATAAAAAGTAGCCATTAGCGGTACTAATTTACCCGCGACATCACCAATGCGCTTAATACCGCCCATTAATACCAAACCAACCAGAACCATCATTACGATCCCTGTGACTAGGGGATCGACACCAAAGGTTGATTCAATCGCATTAGCGACTGAGTTTGCTTGTACAGTATTACCAATACCAAAACCAGCAATCGCGCCAAAGACTGCAAAAGCAGTGCCTAACCATGCCCATTTGCTGCCCAAACCATTTTTGATGTAATACATCGGCCCGCCGACGTGATTGCCATTAGCATCCACTTCTCGGTACCTTACCGCCAGTACCGCTTCGGCAAATTTAGTTGCCATGCCCAGCAAGGCTGTACACCACATCCAAAATAAAGCACCAGGGCCGCCAAGGAAAATAGCCGTAGCAACCCCTGCGATATTACCGGTGCCTATCGTCGCTGACAGAGAGGTCATTAATGCATTAAACGGGCTTATTTCACCAGCCTTTTGCTTATCCTTATCAGGAATTCGTCCTTGCCACAGTAACTTAAAACCGGTGCCAAGCTTTAAAATTGGCATTAAACGTAAGCCAAGGGTTAAAAATAAACCGATACCCAGTATCATCACCAGCATCGGTACTCCCCAAACGATACTATTAATACTCGATATTATATTTGTTAGAAATTCCATACAGTCCTCATTACATTATTATATTTTATTTGAGTTCGGCCTTAACCGAAGAACCATTAATGACGCACACCGAAAACAAACGCCCAATGTTAGCCAAATATTTCCGATAGGAAACAAAATAAGCAAAAACAGTACAAATTTCAACCTTAATTTTCAATAAGAATTTACTGGCATCATAAGAAACAGCTTTAAGCCTTAAATAACAGTCAGTTATAGGAAATCGATTTAAGCATTTAAATTCAACCAAGTCAGTAGCAATAAGTCGTACTAAGAATAAAGTTAGCGCTAAATAAAGATAATTCTGCTGATTAATAGCTGTTGCATTATGAGAGTGATCTATTTTTTGCAGGGACAGTGAACACTTTTTTAGCGTAATTGACAGCCGAACAAGTTGCGTTATCAATCAATGGTATGACAATGAACAGCGTATAAATTGAGTTTTCTTAAGCCTGCACAGCTTAAGAACGCTAGCTAGATAGCCATTACTTAACAAAGAGATACAACAACCGAAAAAAGAAAGAGAGGAGTAATTCAGGCCAATAGAGCGCAGCATGAGGCAGCACTCATAATATTGTTCTTGGCTAATTTTTAGAAGTAACCCATAACGTATGGGCGTCTTGCTCGCTTACTGAAACAATCAAATGCCCCATCGTCGCGTCATAATAAACACTGTCACCCTGACACAAATTAACTGGCTCGTAAAACTCAGTCAGAAACTGGACCTCGCCTTCTAATACCAATAAGAACTCTTCGCCTTGATGACGGATCCATTCGCCAAAGTCATCAAATGAGCGGGCGTGTATTCGGCTTTTGTAAGGCATCATTTTTTTATTACTAAATTGTGCAGCCAGTAATTCATGCTCATAAGTTGGAGTAAGATGAGGGGTGCCAGCGTCGTTTTTGGTAATGTCTTTGCGGCCAGTAGCCTGAACCTGCTTAGGTTTAGTAAAGAGTTGCGGCAGCTCGATATCTAAACCATTAGCCAGCTTTTGCATCACCGAAAAAGTTGGTGAAATCTGTTCATTTTCAATTTTAGAAATAGTCGAGCGCGCCAGACCGGTGCGTTTGCTCGCTTCTTCAAGGGTCAATTTATTGGTCGTTCTAATAGCTTTAACATGTTTGCCGATACTAATTTGCTCAACAGGCCGAACCTCTTGCTTACTATTTTCCACCGTCATCGACGGATAAGTATCGGTACTAGGCTGTTCACTCATTTATTCGTTTCCATCAAGCAATTCAATTACTTTAGATTGTTACACATCCAACGAAAGCAAAGAAGCCGTATGTCACTAAACCATTAACATAACGACAGCGCAACAGCAACCAACTAGCAATAAGTTTCCTATTGGAAACTTTTGGTTGATCAAGGAAACCAAGACTGGTATGTTTAAACGATGTTAAATAGACACGGCTTAAGTATTGGCCGACATTCAACATCAAACGAGTACCTAATATTTAAATATTTTAGGTATTAATATTCAAGACCGTGACTGTTTGATAATGCCACAGTTGAAGGTTTGATAATAATGCCAACGGGATAACCAGCGGTGTAAGCACAATAAAAGCGGTTTAGTGGCCCCGAGCAAGGATAATAATAATGAAAAGCACATATACATCGTATGAATTAGAGCACTTTTTTTCGTCGAGCCTAGCGGTAACAGACGGTGCGGTCCAAGCGGCGATCGAATTAGAAAATACTCGCCAAGAGCGTCAAATAGAACTCATTGCTTCTGAAAATATTGTCTCCAAAGCGGTGATGGAAACTCAGGGGACCGTATTAACCAATAAATATGCCGAAGGTTATCCTGGCCGTCGCTATTACGGTGGTTGTGAATACGTTGATCTGGTTGAAGAGCTCGCAATTGAACGTGCTAAGCAACTGTTTGATGCTCAATTTGTTAATGTTCAGCCACACTCAGGTGCCCAGGCCAATGGCGCGGTTATGCTGGCGTTACTGCAACCAGGAGACACTATTCTTGGTATGTCACTTGATGCTGGCGGCCACCTAACGCACGGTGCACGCCCAGCACAATCAGGAAAGTGGTTTAACGCAATTCAATACGGGGTTAAAAAAGACGACCTGCGCGTAGATTATGATCAAGTATTAACCTTGGCGAAAGAGCATCAACCTAAAATAATTATCGCCGGTGGTTCTGCTATTCCGCGCCAAATAGACTTTGCTAAATTTAGAGCGATTGCTGATGAAGTCGGCGCTTTATTGATGGTCGACATGGCGCACATTGCCGGTTTAGTGGCGACAGGCCATCACCAAAACCCGTTACCTTATGCTGATATTGTTACTACGACGACCCATAAAACATTGCGCGGCCCTCGTGGCGGTATGATCCTGACCAATAACCCTGATATTGCGAAAAAGATTAATTCAGCTGTATTCCCAGGATTGCAAGGCGGTCCATTAATGCACGTTATTGCGGCCAAAGCAGTAGCCTTGGGCGAAGCGATGGAGCCAGAGTTCCACGGTTACATCAAGCAAGTACTAAGTAATGCTCGAGTATTAGCTGAAACGTTGCAGCAACGTGGTTGTGATATCGTAACCGGCGGCACCGACACCCATTTAATGCTGGTTGACCTACGCCCTAAAGGACTTAAAGGCAACCGCGCCGAAGAGAGCCTAGAACGCGCAGGCATTACTTGTAACAAAAATGGTATTCCGTTCGACAGTGAAAAGCCAATGGTAACCTCGGGTATCCGCTTGGGTACACCAGCCGGAACCAGCCGTGGTTTTGGCCACTCAGAATTTGAAAAAATTGGTCAATGGATTGGTGATGTGCTCGATGGTCTGGTGAATAATCCTGATGATAATAGCGCTGTTGAGCAGCAAGTACTTGAGCAAGTTATGCAGCTTTGTCAAAAGTTCCCACTGTATAAGTAACAACCATCGATAGCCTGTTATTGGCGGCGGATATAAGCGCGAACTTATATCCGCCGTAATAGATCTGAGGTTATGTCATCAATTCGATAAATACTGAGTCAAAAACTTCACCACTACCTTAGCAATAATCGGCTGTGCAGCTCGATTAGGGTGAATACCATCCGCTTGCATTAACGTTTTATCTAACACCACATCCTTAATAAAAAATGGCATCAAGTCACTTTGCGTTTGCTTGGCTACCGTAGGGAAAATGTCTCGAAATAACGACAAATAACGCCGCCCTAAATTCGGTGGAATATCGATTTGAGTTAAAATAACCTTAATTTTCTGAGCTTGAGCTAATTTAATCATTTGTCGCAAGTTGTCACGGATAGTGCGGATCGGGTAACCCCGTAGTCCATCGTTACCGCCTAATTCAATCCACAAAATGTCGATTTTATGCGTCGCCAAGAGCTGCGATAAACGCACCCGACCACCGGCCGTTGTTTCACCACTCACACTGAAATTGATTAAATTAATATCTTGATTGTCATTATCTAATTGCTGTTGCGCCAGCATCACCCAGCCTTCGCTCGCTTGCATTCCATAGCTAGCACTGAGACTATCACCTAAGAGTAAAATATTGTTGGCATGCGCCGGTAATGCCAACCAAAAACACAACAACAGTTTAGTTAGGGTATGACAGATGATGGAACGAACTACAAGCAGCATGCAAGCACCCACTCGCGCCATTGCCGAGCAACAAAATATCATTATAGTGAACAACCTTAGTAAGCAAGTTAGGGTCAATAATGCCCCATTAGAAATACTCAAGTCTATCTCATTTACGGTAAAACGGGGGGAATCAATCGCCATCGTTGGCACCTCAGGTTGCGGCAAGTCGACCTTATTAAGTTTGCTCGCAGGTTTAGACTCACCAAGCCAGGGTCAAGTATTCCTCGATGGCGCGCCATTGCACCAGTTAGATGAAGAGCAACGAACCAATGAACGCAGAAAAAAAGTCGGCTTTATTTTCCAGTCTTTTTTACTGTTACCAGCCTTAACCGCACTAGAGAACATTATGCTGCCAGCGCAACTGGCTAATATTGCCGATGCCGAGCAAAAAGCGCGGCAGTTGCTTGTTGACGTAGGCCTGAGCGAGCGCGCTAATCACTACCCAAATCAATTGTCGGGTGGCGAACAACAACGTGTAGCAGTAGCACGAGCGTTTATTACCGCGCCTAAAATATTATTCGCCGACGAGCCGACCGGTAATCTAGACAGTGAAAATGGTCATCGGATAAGCGAACTGATGTTCAAGTTAAACCGTCAGCATTTAACCACCTTGGTATTAGTCACCCACGATCAGAAACTCGCCAGTCATTGCCAGCGTGTGTTAAACATGGATTGTGGCACCATCATTAACACCGAAAAAGAGCTTTCCGATGTGGTTTAAACCTGCCAAACAAATGCTTATAAAGCAGCTAAAACGCGGTGAATTAACAATTTTGATAGTCGCAATTGTGCTGGCGGTTAGTTCGGTATTTTCGTTAAGCGGTTTTGGCGAACGCTTAAATTTAGCATTGACCCAAAAAAGCAGTGATTTTTTAGCCGCCGATCGGATATTGTCCTCGGCCCATCCCCTGCCCGAATCATTATTAAAGCAAGCAGACAACTATGCATTGCGTCACGCCCAATACTTAACGTTTAACTCGGTGGTCTTTAGCGATCAGGAGATGACGTTAAGCAATAGCAAAGCGATTGCGGGTCCTTATCCATTACGGGGCCAACTGCGAGTTAGCCAGCAGCCGTTAACCGACGCCAGACTAGAGCAACAGGGCGCCATAATTTCAGGCCCGCCACCGCGCGGGGAAGTATGGGTTGCACCTGAGATCCTGATAAAATTAGACGTTAGCATTGGCAGTCTAGTCGCCATTGGTGAGTCAGATTTTATTATCTCGGGCATTATTACCTTTGAACCCGACGCAACCTTAAACATTTTCGCGATGGCGCCACGCATTATTGTTAATTTAGCCGACATTGCGGCCACCCAAATTGTTCAACCCGGCGCAAGGTTACAATATCGCTATTTATTTAGCGGCACCGATGCCCAGTTAAAGTCGTATTATCAGGCGATAAAACCGTCATTGCAAAGCAACCAAAGCTGGCAAGACATCAAAAATGAGCGATCACCACTGGGTCATGCGCTAGAGCGTGCTAGTCGTTTTTTAATGTTAGCGAGTTTATTAGGGATTATTCTCGCCGCGACCGCTATTTTTGTCACGGCATCAAGCTATAGTCAGCGTCAACTAGACACCGTCGCGTTATTAAAAACCTTAGGCACACCAGACCGAGTTATCGTTAAAATGTTTACCTTTCAACTCGCAACGATCCTTGGTGGCAGTATCGTCATTGGCTTGATCGCAGGTTATGTCTTGCAGCAATCAGCCTTTGCGTTAGTCGGCTATTATTTACCCCAGAGTTTACCGCAAGACTTACCTGGTATTAGTGTAAATTCCATCGTGATTAGTGTATTAACCGGGCTTATTTGCACCATTATGTTCAGTGTCACACCAATGCTCAAACTGTTTCAGGTACCAGTTATGCGGGTGATAAAACGCGACCTCACCGGTGGTCACAATAACCGCTGGCTCAACGGCGTCATCTTTTCCGTCGCGATATTTTGCTTGCTGTGGCTCTACAGCAAAAATTTCACCCTCAGTTTTATTATTTGGCTAGTCGCTGTCATCATCGGCCTGCTGTTAAGTGTCTTGGCCGCCGTTTTTATTGGCCTATTACATCGACGCAAATTTAACGCCGCCAGCCCATGGCAGCTAGCCATTAGCTCGCTGCACCAGCGAACATTACAAGCCAGCAGCCAGATTGCCAGTATCGCAATTGCAATTATGCTGATGTTAATTATTACTTTGCTTAACAATGAGTTGGTTGATGAATGGCGCAAGCAGATCCCAAGTGATGGTGCGAACCATTTTTTAGCGAATATCACCCCAGATCAAATAGGCCCAATTAAAGCTCTGATGAAGCAGCATCAGATTAAAAATAGCGATCTATACCCGGTGACCCGCGGTCGGGTTTCTGCAATCAACCAAGACAAAATTAGTGGCTATGACAGTGAAAACAAACCTCACTCTCAGGCTAACAACACTGGCCGAAAAGGCTTTGGTCGCGAATTGAATTTAACTTGGCGTACCAACAGGCCGACCAATAATCCATTAGTTGCCGGACAATGGTGGCAAGGTGATGAAACCGAGAATTTAGTGTCGATTGAGCAAGGCGTCGCCAAACGCTTATCGATTTCGCTTGGCGATCGGCTGACCATTTTAATCGGACAAGACGAGTTAACCGCACACGTGAGCAGCATTCGAAAAGTGAACTGGCGCAGCATGAGCCCGAATTTTTTATTGATATTTAATCGCGCAGCACTTGGTCACGTCCCTTCAACCTATATATCATCATTTTATTTACCGCGCGACCAACACCCAATGCTCGATACGTTACTGCGAAGTTATCCAACCCTCTCAGTGATCAAGGTTAATCGAATTATTAATAAGCTGCAGACAATTATTGAACATGTCGCCCTCGCGCTAATGTATATCATGGTGTTAGTGGTTTGCGCTTGTTTATTGGTTTTATTGGTCCAAATTCAGGCAAGTTATCAACAGCGCCATCAAGATTTAGTGATTATGCGAACCTTAGGCGCAAGTAAAAAACTGCTGCAACAGGCGATTAGATTAGAGTTTTTGATGATGGGCGCATTAGCCGGCTTTATTGCCAGCTTAACCACAGAGTTAGCGTTATGGTTAATTCAAACCTATGTCATTGAAATGACTTGGCAGCCGCACCCTTACCTATGGTTGCTGGCAACGCTTGGCGGCGCGGTGTTTGTCGCACTGGTTGGCACCCGAGCCTGCCGACAGTTAATGATATTATCGCCCAGTCAATTGATTCGGAATTTATCCTAGTGTTAACAAAAAGCAAAATAAATTAACTTTGATTTTTATGCTGCAATTGGCACGATTGCAGCCATTATCTGCTGGCTTTTGCATAGTTACTCGTAAATGCGCATAGCCATTCATTACGAGTAAGCGCCATGGCCGAGTGACACTTGATAAAGTTGAGACTTCTGATTAAATAGCCCGATATTTGTAACATTCGCAGGAGTCCTTATGACTAATTGGTCACAATTACAGACAAAAATAAATCAATGCCTTTGCCCTCCAGGCAATGGGGTATTTACGGTTAATACGGCGCAAGAACGTAAAGCGTCCCTGCATAAGCACCTTTATGGTTCAACTGAAAATGTTGAGCAAGCGTGGCAGCAACAAATTACCGAGCTGGCACAAGACAACCGCCCCGCTCTGTTAGGTGTTTGCAGTGATACCGGTGGTGGCATTTTACGTGGCGCCAACTGGGGACCACTATTTTTACGCCAAGCGTTGATCGCGAGTGAATTTAAAACCGATTATTTTGATCTGGGCGACATTCGCGTCATTCCTCACCTGCTGCATGATAAATATCTCAATGAAGCGACTATCAGCAATTGTCGTAAAGCGCTTTATGGCGATGCTAATTCAAGTTTACCGGTAAGTCCGCTTTCTATTACCGAAGATTTCTGTGACGATTTTTATCAGACCTTTCCAAACAAAAACCTTTTTGCCATTGGTGGCGATCATTCAGTCAGTTACCCACTGGTAAAAAGCTACTTAAAAGCAAAAAAAGCCCAAGGTAAAAAGGTCGCGCTAATCCATTTTGATGCTCATACCGATTTATTGGTTGAGCGTTTAGGCATCGACATCTGTTTTGGCTCTTGGGTTACCCATATCCTAGACGATTTACCAAGCCGCGACATGGCATTTCAGTTTGGGATCCGTTCATCTGGCAAACCGCGCGAGCATTGGGAGTCAACCTTTGGTGTTCGCCAGTATTGGACCAAAGACATCAATGAACGCGGCGCTCAAACCGTTGTTAGTGAAGTCATTGAAAAGCTTCAGGCCAATGGTATTGAAGAGCTGTACGTCAGTTTTGATATTGATGCACTCGATGCTCATTATGCAGCAGCAACAGGCACCCCTGAGCCCGACGGACTATCACCAAGCCAAGCCGTCACTATTTTGAGTGAATTGGCTAAAGTCTTTAAAATAACGGGGGCTGATATGGTTGAGATTGCACCATTTTTAAATACCAATGAAGACGGTGGCAACGATCGCGAGAAAACCCTCGCGGCAGGTAGTGAGATTAGTGCGCTATTAATTAATGCAATGAGTTAACTAACTCTCTCTCCCTATCAAGGACCACATAAGGTCCTTGATAGGGAAAATCATCATTCAAGCTGCTTAGAAGTTTAGTTTGACATCAATGCCCATCAGTAATCTCTGCTCTTTCTTCTTAAATTCAATCTGCTGCCATTGTGCCTTAAGTGAAATTCGCTTATTTAAGCGCCAATGAGTAGAAAGGCCCCAGTAAAGTGAGTCCTGTTGTTTCGACAAAATATATTCATTATTATTGGCTGACCATGATAAAAGTCCGGCATTTCCTGACACAATAAAGCGATCATAAACCTGGGTGCCAATCACCAAATTAGTCGCTGTTACTGCTTCATCTTTATTCACTAAGGTTAATTGCCGCTGGTCAAGCCCGACTCCGATATATTGATTGAGCCAAAATGAAAGGTCGGTATTGTTCATGGCCATATAGTCAGTTTGAGCAGCAGAAATGTTAATGTCGTTAAGCGGTTGATCGGCTCGGACATTCGCACTAACAAAAGACCAGCAAAACACCATCAAAACTAAATACTTTGGCGTAAAGTGCAGGCGTTTAATAGCATATATTGTCATCAAGGTTCCTAATGCAATGGATACTACGTTTATATTAGTTCTATATTAAAATAGATGCGTAAGTTTTACTGCCGGAACTTAGCGCGTAAGAGATTTAAAGATGGCCAAATGAGTAAAGATTGTCAAGTGCTTTGCTTAATTTTAAGTCAAACTTAAGACAAAATAGGACGATATGTGTATTTTCCCTTAATAATAATCGAGCAAAAACTAGCCAAAATATTGCATTTCCAAGGCCAATAGTCTGGTTTTATTACCATTACTGGAATGCTATAAACGTCCAGTAGATTAGATTTTAATACGTTTAAAAAAGATTCATCGCAAGCTGGTGAACAATGATTGACAACGACCAAGATCTAAATGATAATGATTATCACTAAGGGATAATTAAGGGCTCTCTAATGATTTGGTTACTCATTACAACATTCTACTCCAGCATACTAATATTCGTTTCGTTAGGGGACCCTAAGTCCTCTCAACAAAAAAACCCCTTGTTTACGCAGCAAATTGCAAGCCTATGTCGTATTATCGGCATTGTTAGCCTAGCGTTTACCGGGGTATTATGGGTAACACTACACGGTTGGCAATACGGACTTATAGCCTTGGTAACGACGGCTATAGCTAACTTTTCATTGCTTTTCTTTACGAAAAATCGTTTAAGCCAAGTGGTCGCTGGCACAACGTTGTTAATTGGTTGTAGCTTTTTAGTCACCACGATTAAAATGGTTACATTAAGTATTTAATACCGCTTTCTACGTTGTACTAAAGTGTTGTCATTTGAACAGCAAGTCGTCGTAAATCCATCGCTACATCGGCGGAGTTCCTGATGCCAATGGCATCAGGATTCGGCCTGCGTTCGGGGCTCTGGATCAGCATCCCGACAATTGCTCCTCGATAACTGCTCCTGCGTCATTTTAGAGTCGTTCATCCCTGAACTACTGCATTACTCTAGTTACGGCCGTCCATAGCCTAAATGCATTGTCCTCATGTCTTACATTCGTGTAAGAACATGCTGCTCAAGCAGGCTTTATCCAATACCAACCCTTTCAATCGACTACGAGCATAGGCAACAGTTAAGGAGAACAGAGCCGATGGTATTAAGTGACTAGTCAATTGATAGTAAAAGAAACGAATGAGAACAAGGGATTTATTTACATGTGTAGTCACTCTACATGGAAAATAAATAACGCTGTTGCCTACAGGACGTAGATAAGGGGCTGATTTCTTAATTATCGAAGCGGGTAATAGTCTATTATTGAAGATAAAAAAAAGGAGCCAATGGCTCCTTTTTTGTGCTCTAATTAAGATTAATCTTGAGCAGAGGCTGTTTTTGACTGGTTTTCATAGATTAAAATCGGGGCAGATTCACCCTTAATTACCGAGTCATCGATAACACATTTAACCACACCTTCAATCGATGGTAAGTCATACATCGTATCAAGTAATACTTGCTCTACGATTGAACGCAAACCACGTGCACCTGTTTTACGAGCCATAGCCTTGGCAGCAATAGCTGTTAGGGCGTCTTCTCTAAATTCAAGCTCGACTCCTTCCAATGCCAATAACGCAGCGTATTGCTTAGTTAGTGCATTTTTAGGCTGACATAGAATTTGAATTAATGCTTCTTCGTCTAACTCAGTTAATGTCGCAACAACAGGTAAACGACCGATAAACTCAGGAATAAGACCATACTTCACTAAATCTTCCGGCTCAACCTTAGCAAAGGTATCCGATAAACTCTGTTTGTTAACGTCTTTAACCTGCGCGCCAAAACCAATGCCAGAGCCAGTATGAGCGCGTTGCTCAATCACTTTGTCTAAGCCAGAAAAAGCGCCGCCACAAATAAACAATATTTTAGAGGTGTCGACCTGTAAAAATTCTTGCTGTGGGTGCTTACGGCCCCCTTGTGGAGGTACCGCGGCAATCGTTCCTTCAATGAGCTTAAGCAATGCTTGTTGCACGCCTTCACCTGAAACATCACGAGTAATTGACGGATTGTCTGATTTACGTGAAATCTTATCAATTTCATCTACATAAACAATACCACGTTGTGCTTTTTCGACATCGTAATCACACTTTTGCAACAACTTTTGTATGATATTCTCAACATCTTCCCCGACATAACCGGCTTCGGTTAGCGTGGTAGCATCAGCCATGGTAAAAGGCACGTCTAACATTCTTGCCATTGTTTCGGCTAATAGCGTTTTACCACTACCGGTTGGGCCAATGAGTAAGATATTACTTTTGCCTAACTCAACGCCTTGAGACTTATCAGCGTTTTGTAAACGCTTATAGTGATTATAGACAGCCACCGATAACACTTTTTTCGCATGTTGCTGACCAATCACATAATCGTCTAAATTAGCACGGATTTCATGTGGCGTAGGCAGTTTATCTGTCTCGCTCGCTTCGATCTTTTCTTTTACTTCTTCTGTAATTATGTCAGTGCATAAATCAACACACTCATCACATATATAGACAGAAGGACCAGCAATTAACTTACGAACTTCGTGTTGGCTTTTGCCACAGAAAGAACAATATAGCAGTGTTTTGCTATCGCTATCGCCTTTGGTGGTGTCGGTCATTGAGTATCCTCACTGGATAAAATATTTATATTACGAGTGTATTACAAACTGAGCCGAAACCCAACACTCGGGTGTGCAAAAGGAGACTTTAAACCAATTAACGTTTAGTCAAAATTGAATCAACTAAACCATAATCAACTGATTGTTGAGCGCTCATAAAGTTATCTCTATCAGTGTCTTTCTCAACGACTTCAAGTTCTTGGCCAGTATGTTCAGCCAACAAGCTATTTAATTTATTCTTGATGCCTAAGATTTCTTGCGCATGGATGGCAATATCAGAAGCTTGGCCTTGGAACCCGCCAAGTGGCTGATGAATCATCACGCGAGAGTTAGGTAAACAATGACGTTTGCCTTGCGCGCCGCCTGCTAATAGGAATGCGCCCATGCTAGCAGCTTGACCAATACAAACAGTGCTTACGTTTGGCTTAATAAATTGCATTGTATCGTAAATAGCCATACCAGCAGTTACAGAACCGCCTGGCGAATTGATATATAGGAAAATATCTTTATCTGGATTATCAGCTTCAAGAAATAACAATTGAGCAACCACAAGGTTAGCCATATTATCTTCTACTGGGCCAACCAAAAATATAACACGCTCTTTCAACAAACGTGAATAGATATCAAACGAACGCTCTCCCTTAGGCGTTTGTTCAACAACCATAGGCACTAAAACGTTTTGTGGTGACAAGTTATAATTATTTTGCATTAATTTATATCCCTAAAAATTCCTGTTATGTAATTATTTATACCTGTAAACAACGATTTTATAAAGTAAAAATTCACTTACATTGAAGTTTAATGCCGATTTAAATATACAACTGGCTTTAATCAACAAATCATCGCCCTGAACGGGTATTTTAATCGACCAAACCCTTGGTCTGCACTAGCTGTTATTATCAGTGTGCGCAATAACCGACCGCCGTGCAAGCTCTTACTGTCAAATGCCATACCATTGCACTGTAATGCATTGGCGGCAACAGTAAAGCCCCGAGCTTGGCTATTAAGTATTTTCATCATACAGGTAGTAATTTATTCAGCTTAACAATAAGTCATACCAGCTAAATACAAAAAACTCGCATGGGTGACCCCATACGAGCTTTATTTTATATTAACGAATTAATTAAGCAGATTGCTGCTGGATCATATCGTTAAATGCTTTTGCCGCTTCAGTAACTGTCGCTGCTGCAAGAATAAATTCAATTGCTTGATCTTCTACAGCAAGATCTTTCATTTGCTGCATTAATTTTTCGTCGCTGTTGTAGTAGTCGACTACTTCTTTTGGATCTTCGTACGCAGCTGCCATGCCATTGATCATTTCTGATACTTGTGCATCGTTAGCTTCAAGCTTGTTAACTTTGATGATTTCACCTAGTAACAGACCAACTTGAACGCGACGTTTTGCTTGCTCTGCAAACAATTCATCAGGTAGTTGTGGCATGTTTGCTGGGTCAACTTTACCACCAAAACGCTGCATCGCTTGTTGACGTAAAACATCAACTTCGCCTTTAATTAGCGCAGCTGGTACTTCAATTTCGTTTACTTCGATTAAGCCATCGATAGCTTGCTGCTTAACGTTAGATTTTACTGATTGAGTCAGCTCGCGTTCCATGTTCTTACGCACGTCAGCTTTCAGCTTCTCAACACCACCTTCCTCAACACCGAATTTTACTGCAAATTCGTCATCAAGCGTTGGCAACGTTTGGCCTTCAACTGTCTTTAAGTTCACAGCGAATACCGCTGATTTACCTTTAAGGTTTTCAGCGTGGTAATCTTCAGGGAATGTTACTTCGATATCAAACTCTTCACCGGCTTTGTGGCCGATAACTTGCTTTTCAAAACCAGGGATCATGCGTTCTTCACCTAGGTTTAAAGTGAAATCTTGTGCTTTTCCGCCTTCGAAGTCTTCGCCGTCAATTGAACCAGAGAAGTCTAAAATAACACGATCGCCTTTCTTAGACTTACGTGCTACTGACTTGAAAGTAGCGTGTTGCTTAGTAAGCGTCACTAACATTTCTTCTAAATCTTTGTCAGTTACTTCAACGATTGGCTTTTCAACTTTAACTTGATCTAAGTTTTTAACTTCAAATTCAGGGTAAATTTCAAAAGTCGCAGTAAATTCTAAATCAGAACCGTGTTCGTTTTTAACGATATCTAATTCTGGCATTCCAGCTGGGTTTAATTTTTGTTCTACAACAGCGCTGTAGAAGTTACGCTGCATTAATTCACCAGCTACTTCTTGACGTACGGCAGCGCCGTAACGTTTACGAATAACAGTGGCAGGTACTTTACCTGGACGGAAACCGTCAATACGCTGAGTCTTAGACAATTGGCCAAGACGGGTTTTTACTTCAGTATCTACTTGCTTAGCTTCTACTGTAATGGTTAGACGGCGCTCTAGGCCCTGAGTCGTTTCAACTGAAACTTGCATCTGCATACCTCAAATATATCAATAGGCCCTGCGGGCTCGGTCTTTATAGTTAAATAACCATAAATGTAAAATTTCACGTTACGAAAGCACCGCGCCAAATGACGACTAATATACTCCACAGTAACGAGACTAATATTTCGGACGCGACATTATAACGATGCTACCCCATAGAGTCGAGTATCACGTAAATATAGTTTAATGTCATCAAGCTACTTTATTAGGGCTGGCGGGCAAAAAAACAAGGGCTTGTCGATTTTTTTTCTAAAAAACCTCTATTTAATCCAAAAATCATCGCTATCGCCATAATTAAACGGCGTAAAGTATCTAAGTACTTTGTTGTAGATTTCAATTTGTTTTTTATTGTATATTATCTAATATATTGGCATTTAAATTACAATGAAGGACGGAAAAATACATGAGTAAAACAACTGTTGTAACAACCGACGATATTCTGCTTAAATTATGCAACTCGGTCTCGGGTGTACTAAGCGCGGCAACCCATAAAAAAATTAATCATGCAGCGATGGTCCAAAAAATTGCTCGAACCAGTTTAAAACCTGATATTGGTTGTTTCGTTATTTTTGACGGTGGTTTCTCAGGGCTAGTAATTATCAACTTCACCGCGGCATCAGCCATGGAGATTTATCGCGACTACCTAATTAGCATGAGCATGCCAGAAGAAGAATTAGCCAAAAATCACTTGTCTGACGACGTCAGTAATGTGATGGGTGAATTGATGAATCAAATTCTAGGTAAATTTATTGCTACGATAAGTCGAGATCTGCAAACATCGATAAACCAAAGCCAACCTAAAATGTTAACGGTTAACCAACAGCTTACTATTTCAATAGAATCAAATCTTTATCAGCCAATTTCTCGCCGAGTTTCGTTTACAACAGCTCAGGGTAATGTGTTTTATCTTGAATTTTCTATTGATCAAACAGAATTTATTCAAATAAAAGAGTTTGAAGAAGCGGATCAAGAATACGATCCAGACACGTTAATTGAACAGCACCAAAACATTCCACAAGTTACTGATACCCCTGTTGAAACTAGTAGCGAAATAGACCTAATGGACGAATTAGGCATTTAACGTTTATTTCTATAATTGAGCATCACCTTGGCCCTATAGCAACTGATGGGTCAAGGTTTATCAACACCCCTCCCCTACCAACTCGTAAAGCTAATGACAGTAAATTCTTATCCTGTTGTGCATTGACACAATTTATTGAGCCGAGACGATATCTGTGTGCCCTAATCATTTTTGTAATGCTAGAGAAAAAACATCGACTAAAATACAATGAACTAATAATACCAATTAAATTTATGATTTTGTTATGCGTCGAGAGAATTAATTAATGGGATTGGTATAACATTTAATTGTAATGAGAAATTGGACAATGCAGGTATAAGTTGGTTTGATTTTGAAACTAGAATGAAACTTGAATTTAAAACAGAGAATTTATTTATTTTTATTGAAATTTAGCTATGGGTTTTACTTAGATTGGAACTGGAAGTTTTACTAGATGGGTTAGAAAAAGTGGTCGGTGATAGAGGATTCGAACCTCTGACCCTCTGGTCCCAAACCAGATGCGCTACCAAGCTGCGCTAATCACCGACATATTTTCTATCTTACTGCCAAGGTTTTACACTTGGGTTTTCTTTGCAAACTAATGGGGTGGCTAATGGGGCTCGAACCCACGACAACCGGAATCACAATCCGGGACTCTACCAACTGAGCTATAGCCACCACTGAGTATTGCTTACTTACTAAATTAATGGCGCACCCGGCAGGACTCGAACCTGCTACCCACGGCTTAGAAGGCCGTTGCTCTATCCAGATGAGCTACGGGCGCTCTGCACACTTAATTTAAAATAAGTGGTCGGTGATAGAGGATTCGAACCTCTGACCCTCTGGTCCCAAACCAGATGCGCTACCAAGCTGCGCTAATCACCGACATAATCTATTACCTTAACAACCTAGTTAATCTAACAAATTGTTATCTACAAGAATTACTCCTTGACGACGGAAGCGGATATTACAGAGGTTATTCCCAGCCGTCAAACCTTTTTCGACAATTAATTTCGTTCGCTCATTTAGCATACAACAGGGCTAGTAGCCCCTGCTTTGCTTTTAATATCGAGATTAATAATAACATTGATCGTAGTCACACTTTTGCAGGTATGGCATAATAGCCGCTCTTGAATTTAAGGAAATAAATAGGTCGATGAGCGCTCGGATTATTGATGGCAAAGCCGTTGCACAAAAAGTACGAAATAACGTTGCGAATGAAGTAGCAATCCTTAAAGAAGCTGGCCAACGGATCCCAGGCTTAGCCGTGATCTTGGTTGGACTAGACCCAGCCTCTCAAGTTTACGTCAATAACAAACGTAAAGCCTGCGAACAAGTAGGCTTTATCTCACGTTCGTACGATTTACCTAGCGATACGTCCGAGGAAAGCTTACTGGCGCTTATTGACGAGCTTAATGATGATCCAAGCATCGACGGTATTTTAGTGCAGCTACCGCTACCTGGTCATATCAATACCATAATGGTACTTGAGCATATTCTGCCGCATAAAGATGTTGATGGTTTTCATCCCTACAATATTGGCCGTCTTGCGCAACGTAACCCGGCATTACGTCCTTGCACGCCTAAAGGCATCATGACGCTGATTGAATCTACGGGGATCAAAACTCATGGCTTAGATGCTGTCATTGTTGGCGCTTCTAATATCGTCGGCCGACCTATGACGCTTGAGTTGCTACTCGCAGGCTGCACCACAACTACTTGTCACCGCTTCACTAAAAACTTAGAACAAAAGGTTCGTGCTGCTGACTTATTAGTCGTTGCAGTAGGTAAACCAGGTTTTATCCCAGGAGAGTGGATTAAAGAAGGCGCGATTGTGATCGATGTTGGGATCAACCGCCTCGACAATGGTCGTTTGGTTGGTGATATCTGTTTTGATGTTGCTAAAGAGAAAGCGGCTTGGATCACCCCAGTTCCTGGTGGCGTCGGCCCAATGACCGTGGCTACCCTAATTGAAAATACGTTAATTGCAGCAAAGAATCATCAGAAAAATTAATCATAGTAGTTAATTAACCAGAATTCAGGTTAACTAAAAAAGGCGTTGATAATATCAACGCCTTTTTTGATCTCGCCACTTGCTATTATTGTCGCGCTAACCAGCGCTCAACAATTAATACCACCACCGCCAAGACACACCAGCTAACCAATAGCAGAATAGCCAAAACAGGGAAAGGCAACACGTCAAACAGTGCCATGATAACAAACGCGACAACTAGTGCGGCAAATAACCAGTGCGTTGCAATATTTCGCATTATAGCTCGCTAGCCCAGTGGGTAATAAGCATGAATACCTTGCAAACAAATTGCTGCAAAAATACCGGCTAAAACATCATCAATCATTATGCCAAAGCCACCTTTAACATGACGATCTAGTAATTTTATTGGCCAAGGTTTGAGAATATCAAAAAATCGAAACAGCGCAAACCCAATCAGAACAGCCAACCAACTAACAGGTGCCGCGATTAAGGTAATTAACATGCCAGCAATTTCGTCCCACACAATCGCACCATGATCATGTACCGCCATGTCATTGGCCGTTCTTTCACAAAGCCAAAAACCGACGACAGTGATAACCAATGTAATCAGCAGATATGCGGTCAGCGACAAATCCATCATCAAATAGTACAACGGAAAGGCGGCCAATGTGCCAAAAGTTCCCGGCGCTTTAGGGGCTAAACCCGTGCCAAAACCAAGGGCTAAAAAATGAATAGGATTAGTAAGAGATAGCTTAGCTAAGCTAGGATCACGATGTTTCAAAAGTGGCTAAACCCCTTGATATCAATAGTGGCTGGTTTATTGTTTTTAACAAACTCAACCCCACTACCATTATGAATTTGGCCAACACAATGAACCGAGACTCCGGTATGTGCTAGCAGCGTGTCAAGTGAGCCTAATGCGGCAGGCGGCACGGTAAAGCACAGTTCATAGTCTTCACCACCACCAAGTCCAAGCTTGATCCCCAGTTCATGGTCCGTATTGGCCAACAAGGCATCAGACAACGGAATGCTGTCAATATCGATCACGGCCTTGTAGCCTGATGCTTTGGCAATATGACCAACATCGGCCGCTAAGCCATCAGAAATATCAATCGCCGCTGTCGCGACACCACGTAGCGCTTGGCCGGCCAATAACCTTGGGGTCGGGTAATAATGCTTTTTCAGTAATTTATCGTGATCGTCTGGCGATAATTCTACCGTACCAGCTAAGCTTTGCAGCCCGAGAGCTGAATCGCCTAAATTACCAGTGACACAGATCCAATCACCAACATTAGCACCACTACGCGTCAATTGCTGGCCTTTAGCGACTTGCCCTTGAACGGTCAAAGTCAGGCTTAAAGGCCCTTTCGTGACATCACCACCAATGAGTTGAATATTAAAGTAGTCAGCCGCTTCAAAAAAGCCGGCACTAAAACTTTCAAGCCAAGTTTCATCGACTGATGGCAGTGTGATCGCTAACGATACCCAGCTTGGGGTTGCCCCCATGGCCGCCAGATCACTTAAATTGATAGCTAAGCTCTTGTAACCAAGGGCATGAGCAGGAATGTCAGGAAAGAAATGAACCCCAGATACTAAGGTATCTGTGGAAACAGCCAGTAATTGTTCAGCCTGTGGCGCTAACAAAGCGCAGTCATCTCCAATAGGTAAAACGACATCCGTTCGTTGCTGTTGGCGGTTTTTAAAAAACCGCTCAATTAGCTCAAATTCACCACAAGCCATAAAACCTACTATTTTTGTTTACGCAAACGCGCTAAAGTTTTATCTAAAACACCGTTAACAAATTTATGGCTATCGTCGGCAGCAAATGCTTTAGCCAGCTCAATAGCTTCATTGATAATCACTTTAAATGGTGTGTCTGATAAATCTCTTAATTCGTAAGTTGCTAGACGCAGAATAGCGCGATCAATTTGATCAACTTCATTAACACCACGATTTAAATAAGGACGGTAAATATCATCAAGGTCGAAACTATTTTGGGTTACCCCAAGTAGTAACTTACGGAAATACTCAACATCGACCCCTTTAATGTCGTGGTTAGTCAAAAACTCAAGTTCAACTTCAGCCACGGCATTATCCGTCATTTGCCATGAATAAATGGCTTGTAGTGCAAGACGGCGTGCCTTGCGGCGTTCAGATGGTTTCATCTACTTCTCTTCCTATTTATGCGTCTAGCTGACGCATTACATTAATCATTTCTAAGGCACTAAGCGCTGCTTCAGCACCTTTATTTCCGGCTTTAGTTCCTGCACGTTCAATAGCTTGCTCGATCGTGTCGGTGGTTAGTACTCCAAAGGCTACTGGAATAGTATATTGCATAGCAACCTGTGCTAAGCCTTTATTACATTCACCAGCAACAAATTCGAAATGAGGCGTACCGCCACGAATAACTGCACCTAGGGTAATAATTGCATCAAACTCACCTTTAGCAGCAACTTTTTGAGTTGCCACTGGTAATTCAACAGCACCAGGAACACGAACAAGAGTGACATCATCTTCACTCATGCCACCAACGCGCAGTAACGTATCTAATGCGCCTGACACAAGTGAATCAACGATAAAGCTGTTAAAACGTGAAACAACAATTGCCACCTTGGCATTTTGAACCTGAAGATTACCTTCAATAACTTTCATGATTTGACCTTATTTCTATCAATATGCTGGTTTATGTATTCCCAGAACACTAGGTGATAGCGCTGGAAAAAAGTGCCGCAATGATAACACAGCATCTGCAAAAAACGCATCAGCATTATGCGTAAAGAGTGGCTAAAGTGATCTAGGGCTAAATTTTAAACAAAAAAAGACAAGCCAGTAAAATACTGCGCTTGTCTTTTAATAAATTTGCGAACAAATTTTTAGTATTAATGGTTAGTCAGCAATGTACTCAACCACTTCCAGACCAAAGCCAGATAACGCATGATAACGTTTAACTGAACTCAACAAATTCATTTTACTAACGCCTAGGTTAGCTAAAATTTGCGATCCAACACCAACGCGACGAGAAGTGCCCTGCCATTTAGCAGCCACTGGCTTTTCGCCGTTGTCTTCTAGCTCAAACGCTTTCAACTGCGCCAATACTTCTTCGTTGCTTTGCTTATTTGCGAGCAAGATTAATACGCCATTTTGCTCGGCAATACGCGCCATCGCTTTATCTAATGGCCAGCTCCGGTTTTGTGAGCGATCGCTTGCTAACAAATCATTAAACGTGTTTTGCAAGTGAACCCGAACGTTAGTCACGCTGTCGCTATCGATATCACCTTTAATCATCGCGTAGTGCAGTTGATCATCAATCGTGTCACGGTAGGTTACTAAGTCAAACTCACCGTAACGAGTCGGTAATTTACACTGTGACTCTTTAATGATAGTCGTTTCGTTAGCGTTACGGTATTCGATTAAATCAGCGATGGTGCCAATTTTAATTCCGTGTTGCTCAGCAAAAATTTCTAAATCAGGACGTCGCGCCATGCTGCCGTCTTCTTTTAAAATTTCAACAATCACACTGGCCGGTTCACAACCCGCTAAGCGTGCTAAATCACAGCCAGCTTCAGTATGACCAGCGCGGGTTAGCACGCCACCATCTTGCGCCATCAGCGGAAATATATGACCCGGCTGCACAATATCGGCCGCCGTTGCATTAACACCTACTGCCGCTTCCACAGTGCGCGAGCGATCAGCGGCTGAAATTCCGGTTGTGACACCCGTAGTCGCTTCAATCGACACGGTAAAGTTAGTCGAAAACTGTGCTTTATTGGCATCAACCATCAACGGAAGGTTAAGCAACTCACAACGTGCTTTGGTCAACGTCAGGCAAATTAAGCCGCGACCATGCGTTGCCATGAAGTTAATCCCTTGTGGAGTGATTTTATCTGCCGCAATAATAAGGTCGCCCTCATTTTCACGATCTTCATCATCCATTAAAATAACCATTTTTCCTAAACGGATATCTTCGATAATGTCTTCAATTTTGTTCAATGCCATGACGAAACCTTAAGTATGTGCTGCTAAAGCTCTTATGAGAGCGAAATACGACGGACGATAATGATTAAATCGTTTTTTACAGGTAGATAGTTTGTTATACATGTGTTTGAACCCGACCTTTTTCAAGGCCTAGTTTAACATTTATTTTAAAAAACCGCTGCGTGCTAATAAATCCATGGTGACCGAACCTTGCTGCTCTTGCTTATTCACTTGCATTAGCCGTTCAAGGTAACGCGCAATTTGATCAACTTCCAGATTAACTCGGCTGCCAATTCTAAATTGGCTAATGGTTGTTTCACTCGCGGTATGTGGCACGATAGTCAAACGTAAACTGTCTTGCTCAAGCCCATTAACCGTCAGGCTAATACCGTCAACAGTAATTGAGCCTTTGTGCGCAATATAGCGCATTAGCTCAGTCGGTGCTTTAATCCAATAATCGGTGCTACGGCCATTGCTAATAATCCGCTCGACAGTGCCAACACCATCAACATGACCACTGACCATATGGCCGCCTAACCTTGTGGTTGGCGTAACGGCTTTTTCTAAATTTATTTTTTGACCGAGCTGATAATTGGCAAATCCGGTCAAACGTATTGTTTCAGACGACACATCAGCAAAAAAACTGCTGGGGGTTAATTTAACGACGGTTAAGCAAATACCATTACTGGCAATGCTATCGCCCAATTTTACATCGGCTAAATCTAGACCATTGGTGCTAATTTCTACTTGATAATCACTGCCGCAATTTACCAATTTTTTCAGCTGACCTACCGCTTCAATAATTCCAGTGAACATTGTTTTTTCTCAATTTATTTAATAATTAGGCGTGGCCACAATCCGAATATCACGGCCGACCATGCGTACATCGTCAAACGTCAGCTCAACTAACTGATCCATTGCGCTCATCTGTGGCAAGTTAAATAAACCTTTGCCCAAATCGCCAATTAATTTTGGCGCCTGATATACCACAAGTTTATCAACTAACTGCTGACTTAACAAAGCGCCACATAAGCCAGCACCCGCTTCCACCCATATCGAATTAATGCTGCGGTTAGCCAATATTTTTAATACCTGGCTTAAATCAAACTGACCGTCTCCTGCAATTATCAATTGCTCGACATGCTGGGGCCACTGATTATTATCTTGTGCTCTGCGCACTAAAATAATCGGCGATTTTATGCCGACCATTTTATGGCTAGGTAAAATCTTGTTGCCGCTGTCAATGACTACCCTAATAGGTTGGCGTAACTGCGCTTGATTAATAACATCACGGACGCCACCGAGTTCATCCCAGCGTAAATTCAAGCTTGGGTTATCGCTTAATACGGTGTCAGAGCCGGTTAAAATTGCGCAATGCTGGGCCCTAAACTGCTGAACATCAATCCGGGCATCAGGGCCGGTAATCCATTGGCTAACGCCGTTATTTAGCGCGGTGCAACCATCGAGAGTTACCCCTAACTTAACGGTTACCCAAGGCATGTCAGTGGTCATGCGTTTAATAAAACCCGGGTTAAGTGCTTGTGCCTGGCTCTCTAACAAGCCAGAGCTTACTTGTATGCCCGCTTGTTCGAGTTTGGCGATACCACGCCCTGCCACTTGCGGATTAGGATCAACCATCGCAATCACAACTCGGGTAATGCCAGCGTCAATTAAGCCATTGGCGCAAGGTGGTGTTCGACCAAAATGACTACACGGCTCAAGCGTAACATAGGCCGTTGCACCAACGGCCTCAGATCCTGCCTCGCGCAATGCATTCACTTCAGCATGACCTTCACCGGCGCGCTGATGATAACCACCGCCAATGATTTGCTTGTTTTTAACTAAAATACAGCCGACATTCGGGTTAGGCGACGTCGTAAAGCGGCCTAACTTAGCGAGATTAATCGCCTGTTGCATGTATTGGCGGTCGCATTGCTCACTCATTCGTTGTTATCCAGCTTGGCTATCTCTTTACCAAATTCTTCAACATCTTCAAACGCGCGATAAACCGAGGCAAATCGAATGTAAGCGACTTTATCAAGCTGCTTTAATTCGTCCATCACTAAATTACCAACAAAAGCGGTTTCAAGTTCGCGCTCACCCGTTGCGCGCAGTTTCGATTTAATTTGATGAATCGACTGTTCAATCAGATCAATGCCGACAGGGCGCCGTTCAAGAGCCCGCAACATGCCGTCACGTAACTTGTCTTCATTAAAGGGCTCGCGCGCGCCGGTGGTTTTAATAATTCGAGGCATCACCAACTCAGCTTGCTCAAACGTGGTAAAACGCTCCTGACAGCTGGTACATTGACGACGACGACGTACCTGAGCACCGTCGGACACTAGACGTGAATCGATAACCTTGGTTTCACCGGCTCGACAAAATGGACAATGCATAACTTACCTTAACCCTTACCGTGACCAACAAAACTTAATTATGAACAAACTGTTAGGTTAGCTGGTTAGTACAGCCAAAAACGAATAATGGCCGCCAAAGCGACCATTATACATATTCTCAGATAAGGGGTGTACCCTCGTGACAATTAAGCCAACTGATTAGCCATATACAGGCAAACGAGCACAAATTTCTAACACGCTTTTCTTAACGCGCTCAGTAACTGTTTCGTCACCGATGTTGTCAAGAACATCACAAATCCAACCCGTTAGTGCTTTAGTATCGCTAACTGTAAAACCACGACGAGTAATAGCTGGCGTGCCTAAACGCAAACCTGACGTGATAAACGGTGAACGCGGATCATTAGGAACCGAGTTTTTGTTTACCGTAATAAATGCACGACCCAACGCGGCGTCAGCATCTTTACCAGTGTAGTCTTTACCGATTAAATCAAGTAATAATAGGTGGTTAGTCGTACCGTTAGACACTACTTTGTAACCACGTTCGATTAATACTTCAACCATTGCATTAGCGTTATCTAATACCGCTTGCTGATAAACTTTGAATTCTGGTTGTAACGCTTCTTTAAATGCTACCGCTTTAGCCGCGATAACGTGCATTAATGGGCCACCTTGACCACCAGGGAATACGGCTGAGTTTAATTTCTTTTCTACCGCTTCGTTTGCACGAGCCAAGATTAAACCGCCACGAGGACCAGCCAGCGTTTTATGGGTAGTCGTCGTTACAACATCAGCAATGGGTACTGGGTTCGGGTAAAGACCCGCAGCAACAAGACCTGCAACGTGAGCCATATCAACGAATAAGTAGGCACCTACTTTATCGGCGATGTCACGAAAACGCTGCCAATCAACAATGCCAGAGAATGCTGAGAAACCAGCAATAATCATTTTAGGCTTGTGCTCAAGTGCCAATGCTTCAACTTGTGCGTAATCAATATCACCCGCGTCATTTAAGCCGTATTGCTTGGCGTTATATAATTTGCCAGAAAAGCTAACATGAGAACCGTGAGTTAAGTGACCACCGTGAGCCAAGCTCATACCTAATACAGTATCGCCGTGCTCAAGTAGCGCTAAAAATACCGCTGAATTAGCTTGTGAACCTGAGTGCGGTTGCACGTTAGCGTAATCGGCACCAAATAATTCTTTAGCACGGTCAATCGCTAAAAATTCAGCTTTATCAACGTACTCACAACCACCGTAGTAGCGCTTGCCCGGGTAACCTTCAGCATACTTATTAGTAAGCTGTGAGCCTTGTGCTTCTAAAACACGAGGACTACAGTAGTTTTCTGAAGCAATTAATTCAATGTGCTCTTCTTGACGGGTAGTTTCTTGGGAAATAGCTTCAAACAATTCAGGATCGAAATCGGCAATGGTCATATCACGTTTAAGCATCATTAAGCTCCGCAGATAGTTAATATAAAAAATAATGGCGCTATTCTACCTGCCAAACGTTATAAATCCTAGCCAAAATCAGCCTTTTTCAATTCAAAAATGTCTAGTGTTATATCTTAATATTATGATAGCCATCACGGACTAATTTCACGTTAAGGTGGTGACTGAGTAAGTCTCTGCTTAATTCACCACAAAGTGAGTAATTTTCGTATTAGCAGGCGCTGCTATGTCTACTTAATTGACTATAAATACCGGTGTTTATGTGGCCAATATCCCCCTAATATTTAAGGTCTTGTCCCGATCTTAATCCCTCAGATCGTATTAGCAGCCACTCTCTGGTCAAAATTATCCGTCATATTTACAACGAGCGACTATAATTAGCGACTAACCAAAACACCAGCCGCTGTTAATGGTCTGTGTAAAATGGTTATAACAAGGATTTAACCCCATGAGACATCGACTAGAGCCGCTTGGCCGAGGCAACTTGGTCTTATTAATCACCTGTTTGGCTATTATTTTAACCCTCAGTCTTAACACGGCTATTATTTATTTCATTACTCATAATTTTGAACATTTATTGCGATCTAACATAAAAACTTTTGTCATTGCATTAATTGTTACGCCCTTGCTGTCTTGGTACCTCGTTGGCTTATTATACAAATTAGATAAACTTGAAAAAGAAATGACCTTTCTTGCCTCTTACGATTCATTAACCGGGCTTTTTAATCGCCGAGCTTTCTTTGTATCTTGTGACATCGCTTATAACTTGGCACAGCGCAACCAACAGCCTTACAGTATTCTTGCAATTGATATGGATTTTTTTAAACAGATAAATGACCAGTTCGGCCATGCTTGTGGCGATAAGGTACTGGCTGAGTTTGGCGAGTTATTAAGTCAAATGTGCCGTGAAAGCGACATCAAGGGTCGACTCGGCGGCGAAGAGTTTGCGGTATTTTTGCCTAACACCATTTGCTCCCAAGCCGAGGCGTTCGCCGAAAAGTTACGCCAACAAATCCATAATCAAAAGCTCACTCACCAAGATAATAAGATCAGCGTGACAATAAGCATTGGTATATCTACCAGCCCAGCTCATGAGTTCATTAAAGTAGAGCAAATATTAAACCAAGCCGATGAAGCGCTTTACCAAGCGAAAGGCCAAGGCAGAAATATCGTTGCAATATTTAAAACGGATCCTGTCACGGCGTAGCTATTGCGAACAATTGACACCCATCGCCGACTAATCAGTCAATTAACTGAAAACGGGTCGTAAGAAACTACGCTCATAGCTGACAATACAGCGTGTTGCTTGGGCGTACTCAAATGCCGCGATACATCTATTATCTTTAGCCGCCTTGCAGCGGTAAATTTCATAAGCGCCAAGGCTTGGAAAACTAAATATCGCCAATGCAATATTATTGGCCCCTTCCGATGGCAAGAAATAGCCAAGATGATTTCCGCCAAACTGATTCACTAACGGGATCCATAATTTTGCATAGTGTTCGAATTCAACCAGTTTATTTGGATCAATCACATAACGTAAATAACAAGCGACTGTATGTTCAACAATACCCTCTTCTATGATATTCGGTTCTGTGATACTCGGGCCTGTGATATTAGCTTCAGTGATACTCTGCTCAGCGGCTTTACCAACCCTGCGATGTGCTTTTAATACCCGCTCGGTTGACGCAGGGTTATTTACTAATGCAGCGGCTGGCCTGATCGGTCGTGGCACAAAATTACCAGCACAGTTTGGACAAGTAGCATTTAACACAGTGCTGGCGCAATGCGCACAAAAAGTACACTCGAAACTACAAATAACTGCCTCGGTTGATTGCGGTGGCAGGTCCTTGTCACAGCATTCGCAATTTGGTCTTAAAACTAACATTACAATTCCTTAGCTTAAAAATTAGAAAAACAGGCTATTACGTTATTCGACAGTAACGGATTGCAGTGAAGACACATCAGCTTGAACCAAAGAGAACCCCTCATCTAACCAGCCAGTAACACCGCCAATCATTTTTTTGACCGGCCGATTAAGTTTTGCCAATCTAATCGCCGCTTTTTCGGTGGCATTGCAATGTGGCCCGGCGCAGTAAACCACAAAGAAGCTATTGTCGGCGAAACCCACCAAAGACTCAGCCGTAATTTTTTGCACTGGCATGCTAAGCGCTCCAGCGATATGAGCTTGTTGATACATAACCGTACCTCTGACATCAAACAACACGAAGTCTTGCCGGTTATTGCTGATGGCATGGTGAACATCCCAGCAATCCGTTTCATATTTAAGTAAGTTTTCAAAATGGGCTAACGCGTCTGCACTAACTGCTGCAGCGGGCCTAGAGACGGCTGATGACATATTGGGTGATCTCATTTATTGATTGAATACTTATCTTAGCCAGTTACTCGCCCATTCATAATTGGCTTATAAGACACATTACGTTAAGATTAAGCCAAGCTCCATGTCAGGTATAAAGTTATCAATAAAGTCGCGATATTAAGCTATCAAAATGTCTCTTTGTTTGAGCTAGGGTGTGCTACTGAATTTTTTACCCTGCCCAGACCCGAGTATGACAACTGGTATCAAGGTGAAGTGGTCAGCTTTACTGACTCGCTCGTCTCATCGGCCGGCGGCATTGAACTGCGCGTTAAAAAAATTGATAACTTAGCTGACTATAATATTTTGGTTATTCCAAGCTGGGATCCCATCAATCCCGAATTATCCGAGCACATAAAGCAATTGGTTGTCGATTTTCATCAGCAAGGCGGCAAGCTATTATCTTTTTGCTCCGGCTCTTTTTTCATTGCACAATGTGGCCTGTTGGCCGGCCGAGATGCCACCACTCACTGGCGTTATGCCGACAGGTTTAAACAAAACTATCCCGACGTCCGATTTGTTAAAGATGTACTTTATGTTTATCAAGATCGCATTGGCTGCTCAGCAGGCAGTGCTGCAGCGCTCGATTTTTGTCTTGAAGTGGTCAGGCGAGACTTTAGCCATCAAATTGCCAACCAGATAGCTCGGCGTTTGGTGATCCCAGCCCACCGTGATGGCGGTCAATCGCAATTTGTCGAAACCCCGATGGTCGAACATCAGTCGCTGTTTGCCAGTACTTTAGACTGGGCGATTGAAAATTTACAGCGCCCAATGAGTATTGACGAAATGGCGACAAAATCAGCCATGTCACGGCGTAGTTTTGATCGCCATTTTAGAGCAAGTATTGGAATGAGTCCCAAAGAATGGCTGACAAGCCAACGATTGCAACTGGCCAAATCCTTGTTAGAAAGTACTAGCCACACTATCGAGCATATATCAGAGCAAACGGGCTTTAATAATGCGATGAACATGCGACATTATTTCCGCCAACAACTGTTGATTTCACCAAGCCAATATCGACGCCAATTTTCGACGAGACCAACCAATACCACAGCTTAAATTGGCCGTGATTAATACTATGACTAATATCGATGAATAATACAGATGACTAATACCGATGAATAAGTGCGGGAATAAACATGACATATGATCAATTCAATATTTTTTGCGGCTCTTTGCCTGTTACTTCACACGTTGTGCAATGGGGCAATTCTGATGTCTGGAAAGTGGGAGACAAAACGAGTGGTAAAGTATTCGCTATTGGTGGTTGGGGCAACGGTGATAACCCCGCATTTACCTTTAAAACCTCGGCGCTCAATTATGAATTTTTAAAACAACAGCCGGGTTATCGACCAGCGCCCTATTTTGCCAACCGCGGCATGAAATGGATTCAGGCTTATGACGTCACACAGGATCCCGACGCGCTACAATATTACCTTAAAGAATCGTATCGCTTAGCCTCTTTGAATTTGACCAAAACCAAGCAACGCGAGCTGGGGCTGAATCAGCAATAAAAGATCAGCGGTTGCAAATTAAATTTACGCTTTTAGCAACAGAGTAAATTTTTTCGGTGTGATTTGGGCAATATTTTTAAATTCTCGCGTCATGTGAGCCTGATCGGTAAAGCCCTTTTCTAACGCCAGAGTTGCCAAATCAATATCAGGATTATGTTTAAGTGAGTTACGGGTATCATTAACACGCATAATCCTTTGATAATGTTTGGCGGTAATGCCAAGCCATTTTTGACATTGACGTTCGAGTTGCCGTTGACTTAGCCCGATATTGCCACTGATTTTTGCAATGTCGCCCGTTAAATGCCCCGTCGATTGACGCCTTTGTAAGTCATCAAGTGCTTGGGTCAATGAGTAAGGAGGCGATTGCGCTACACCGAGCAACTGATGTAACCAACGATATAAGATAACGATTTGTGCGTAATGACCGCTGACCTTGCTTAAATCGTTAAACAAAGCATTAAGCGCTGGCAAATGCTGACCTTGCGGCTCTAAAGCCAGCGACTGTTCGGCAAACACGGTCAATACTCCCAGAGCTGCCGCCGGATGAAAGCGCACCCCCACCAGTTGTGAGCCTGGCGCCAGGCTAATGGTCTGCGCTTGTGTCGACACGGGTTGCAAAATCACTCCCGGCGAATGTGTCACCCCTGCCAACTCAATGTTTCTCGTTAAATTAAATATAATACCGCTGCCAGCATCGCCATATAACCACCGAGTCAGCGACTGCTGCTGGTTTAGTGAGGTCGATGCAACCCACAACCCCTGGATATGGGTCGATAATAATGCTTGAGGCTGAAAGAGTGTAAAATCGATACTGGACTCCACGTGATTTATAACGGCTTTAACTGGGCTGATAAATGCCAACTTCGGGTTTAAAGGCTTTGACAATTCTATTCCAACTGTTGATGGCATTAACCGCAATCGTCAAATCAAACAAACCACGCTCACCAAAAATTTTAACCGCCGCTTGATAATCTGCATCGTTTATTGTTTGCCCGCTGGTAACTGACTCACTCCATGTTAAAGCACTTTGCTCATGCTGGGAATATAATGGCATATCGCGCCAGGCGCTTAAGCCGATAATTCGCTCGGATGTTTCGCCAAGCTTAAACGCATCTTTGGTATGCATGTCGATGCAATAGGCGCATTGGTTAATTTGAGAAATTCGCAGTTTAACTAACTCCCAAATTGCCATTGTCACGGTATGCTCGCTCGTGAACTGCTGGTTTAGGTATTTTTCCTGTTCAATTAAGATCGTCATCGCTTGCGGTGATATCGTGAAGTGATTTAATCGTTTTGTCATGATCTTGCCTCTGGTTAAAAACTTAATATTAAATATTTAACCAGCACGTTTATTGAATATTTTCGACATTGTGCCAACGAACCTTACGGATCAAGCGATCAGTAATGCAGTTCAATCGACTGCTGATTTATCGTTTATTGACCAAATAACTTGCCGCGTAGAGTACCAAGCTAATTAGCCATACACTGATTACGATTTTTTGTTTACACTAGTCCTAGACTCAAAATTGATTAACGCTAAGGAACCACAATGGCTCAATTTATTTATTCAATGCATCGGGTTGGCAAAGTCGTGCCACCGAAAAAGCATATCTTAAAAGACATTTCTCTCAGCTTTTTTCCTGGCGCAAAAATTGGTGTGCTCGGATTAAACGGTTCAGGTAAGTCAACTTTACTGCGCATTATGGCCGGACTTGATACCGATATTGAAGGTGAAGCTCGTGCGTTGGCCGATATCCGAATTGGTTACCTGCCGCAAGAACCCGTATTAGATAATGAAAAAACAGTGCGCGAGTCGGTCGAAGAAGCTTTTAAAGAGGTTAAAAATGCCTTAGTACGGCTAGATCAGGTTTATGCTGAATACGCCGAAGAGAATGCTGATTTTGACAAATTAGCCAAAGAGCAAGGCGATTTAGAAGCATTAATTCAAACGCAAGATGGTCATAATCTTGATAATGCCCTTGAACGTGCGGCCGATGCACTACGCCTGCCTGATTGGGATCGTAAAATAGGTATATTGTCGGGTGGTGAACGCCGCCGAGTCGCACTTTGTCGTTTACTGCTTGAAAAACCCGATATGTTATTGCTTGATGAGCCAACCAACCACCTTGACGCAGAATCAGTGGCATGGCTGGAACGTTTCTTACATGATTACCCAGGCACGGTGGTCGCCATTACCCACGATAGATATTTCCTCGATAATGTCGCAGGCTGGATCTTAGAGCTAGACCGTGGTCAGGGCATTCCATGGGAAGGTAATTACTCAAGCTGGCTAGAACAAAAAGACGCCCGCTTAAGTCAAGAAAAATCACAAGAGAAAGCCCGCCAAAAATCGATTGCCAAAGAGCTGGAATGGGTTCGCTCAAACGCAAAAGGTCGCCAAGCAAAAAGCAAAGCACGGATGTCACGTTTTGAAGAACTAAACCAAGCTGATTTTCAACTGCGTAATGAAACCAACGAGCTCTTTATTCCACCAGGACCACGCCTTGGCGATCAGGTTATTGATATTAACAACCTGACTAAGTCTTATGATGGCCGAGTGCTGATTGACGATTTAAGCTTTAGCATTCCCAAAGGGGCTATCGTTGGCATTATTGGTCCTAACGGCGCGGGTAAATCGACCCTGTTCAACATGATCACCGGCCGTGAGCAGCCAGACTCTGGCACGATAGTCATTGGCGACTCAGTAAGTTTAGCCAGTGTCGACCAGTTCCGCGATGACATGAAAGACTCCAATACCGTATTTCAAGAAATTACCGATGATCAAGACATTTTAACCGTCGGTACCTTACAGATCCAGTCACGAGCTTATGTCGGTCGCTTTAACTTTAAAGGCGGCGATCAGCAAAAACGCATTGGTGATTTGTCGGGTGGCGAACGTAACAGAGTACACCTAGCTAAGTTACTCAGAGCGGGTGCCAATGTTATTTTACTCGATGAACCAACCAATGATCTCGATGTTGAAACCTTACGTGCACTCGAAGATGCCTTGCTTGATTTCCCGGGCTGTGCCTTGGTTATTTCTCACGATCGCTGGTTTTTAGATCGAGTCGCCACCCATATCCTTGATTATCGTGACGAGGGTAAGATAAATTTCTATGAAGGAAACTACAGCGACTACGAAAAATGGCTCAAGGAAACCTTAGGTGAAGCCGCCACTCAACCGCATAGAATAAAATACAAACGTATTTCATAAGTCCGACTATACTCAGTGTAAATCATGGTTGAGGTCTGTTATCGCCTGCTTCAGCCATTGATTTAAAACAAAAAAAACTTGCCAATCACGCCTTAGCTATCTTAGGCTATAATTAGAAGGGTTTTTTGAAAATAATCTAGGGATCAGGACAATGGAAGAAAAGCGACTATTTCAACGGATACTCTTTAGCCACGACGCCACTTTGGTCGATGCTACGGGCAAATGGCCAATTCAGATCCTGGATCTGTCGCTTCATGGTTTCTTATGCACCGAACCGGCTAATTCAACTATGCAGCTTAATCATCTTGCCAGCTTAGTGCTAAAACTTGATGATCAACACAGCATTACCATCAATGCCAAACTTGTTCATATTGATAATCAGTTACTTGGTTTTGATAATCACGATATCGATATTGATAGCATTTCGGAACTAAAGCGACTGGTTGAACTCAACCTTGGCAATGATGAGTTGCTGCACCGTCAACTTGCTGAGTTAGCCCGTTAATCATCAGCATTTTCAAAATTGATGTTCTCAATGCGAAAATAAACGGGCTAGCCAAGATCAAAAAAGCGCCTCAATTGCTTGGGTTAGTTTTTTAACTCCAATAACTTCCATGCCGGCGGGTAATATCTTAGGCACATTAGCAGCCGGTACTATCGCCCTAGTAAACCCGTGCTTGGCCGCTTCGTTTAAACGTTCTTGACCACTGGGCACCGGTCTTATTTCCCCCGCTAAGCCAACTTCGCCAAATACCACTAAGTTATGCGGCAGCGCCTGGTTTTTAAAGCTCGACATCATCGCCATCAATAACGCTAAATCAGCGGCAGTTTCGGTAATTTTCACCCCACCAACGACATTGGCAAATACATCTTGATCCGACATTTGAATGCCTGCATGACGATGTAATACCGCTAATAAAATAGCCATTCTATTTTGCTCAAGACCCACCGCTATCCGCCGTGGATTAGGCATTTGTGAGTAATCGACTAACGCTTGCAACTCAACCAATAAGGGCCGCGTTCCTTCCCATAGCACCAATACCACAGAGCCCGGACTTTCTTCGTCGTCACGACTTAAAAAGATTGCTGACGGGTTAGTGACTTCTTTTAAGCCTTTGCCCGTCATCGCAAACACACCTAATTCGTTGATCGCGCCAAAGCGATTTTTATGACTTCGCATTGTTCTAAATCGACTATCAGTCGTACCATCAAGCATAATCGAGCAATCAACGCAGTGCTCTAATACCTTGGGCCCAGCCAGCGCACCGTCTTTAGTGACGTGACCAACTAAGAATATTGCCACCCCAACTTGCTTGGCAAATCGGGTTAAAAAGGCAGCTGATTCTCTGACTTGCGCGACACTACCTGGGGCCGATTGAATATCGCCCACATGCACAACCTGAATCGAGTCAATCACCATAATTTTAGGCCGTTCTCTATTGGCGACTTCACAAATAGCTTCCACTGAGGTTTCAGACAACATTTTCAGTTTGTCAGTGGGTAATCCTAAGCGGTTGGCCCGCATGGCAACCTGTGATAGCGATTCCTCCCCAGTGACATACAAAGCCGGCATGTTAGCCGCCAATCGACACATCACTTGCAGTAACAAGGTGCTTTTACCTGCGCCAGGGCTGCCGCCGATTAAAATAGCGGAACCTGGCACTATTCCCCCGCCGAGCACTCGATCAAATTCCTGATAGCCGCTCGGAATTCGTGGCAACGCGGTTAATGAAATTTGATCCAAGGTTTGCAATGTATTATCACTCGCTCCTGCATAACCAGAAAAACGATCACTGCGCTCATTCGCTTTGGTATCTTTCGCTGTCTCAAGACGCATTTCCGTAATAGTGTTCCACTCTTTACAGGCACCACACTGCCCTTGCCATCGGGCATGCTCGCTGCCACAATCATTACAGACATAAACTGATTTTATCTTTGCCATAGCTCTCATTTATTATTTGTACTTTAGGCGCACTTTTTGCATGATTCATTATTAAACATCAGCACAATAAATTGCACGTACTACCCTTGATGGCGCTAATTTATCACGATCATGGTTATTTTTTTAGTATTTGTGCGTTACGATAATAAATTACCCCCTGATGTACAGAATATTTTCATGATTTGAGGCACCGAATTAAATGACGACAGAGACTGAACACAAGCTGCTTCAAACAGTAATCCCTTATTTTAATGAACAAAATTTTGACACTCGCTTTGATCGAGCGACTCATCAATTGTCAAAATCTCAACGCTTTTTATTAAAAATGGAACTTAAACGACTATTTGCCCCGTGCCCACGTAGCATCGACTTACGCGGTAAAGTAGACACCCCTTGCCAACCGTTTGAACATTTAGGTAAAACTCATTACTTAGATCCAACCGCTCTTGAATTGTTTGAGCATTCATTGGCAACGTATAACAGCTATACCATGGGGGTATATGAAGAAGTCACCAATGCACAAAACAGCTATCGCGCGAAACAACAACAACAAGATCAGACGCGTCGTGATAAGTTAAAAAATCAACATTTGCGCGTAACCCCAACTAATACAACAGAACAAACCCTGCCACTTCATCATAGCGAACTTATCTCGTTAAGCGATTTTCATCAGCGTTGTGAAGAACGTATTAATATCGTAACAAAAATCCAAACTCGCTTGTTCAACGGCCACCACTTGCACGGGATAACGTCGAATGTATCTGTAAGTGGCTGCAAAATTAAAATACCAGCTCAGTATCAGATCAGCATAGATCAAACTATTTATATTAATTATTTAGCTATTGAGCGTAACGATGAGCAACAACTGATTAAGGACATCGCTTATACTGTGCTAGGGGTTACTCAACATAATGATATGTTATGGATTAATTGTGTGCGTCAGCATAAAGATATGGCAGTATCACAATTCATCCATCAATTTATTAAAGCTCAGCGTCAAGCCTCAACCGTTGATACTTCGCATATTATCGAAGCAATTCGAAGCATTGGTTATCAGCAGCTTCTTATAAATAAAGTATCGGGTATTCCGTTGTTTTTTAGTCAGCACGACAATCAATATAAGCTTGAGTTGGCCTTATGTAATTACGATAACAAACAAATTTTAACTTACTGGCAAAATCAAAGTAATCTGCAAAAAATCGCTGCTGCTTTCCCAACAAAACGCTTAAAGCAATTATTAGCGGGTTCGTATGATATTCACAGCACCATTTTATATTGCTTTACCCATGTAGCCCGAGGCAAAAAATATTTTTACAGTGCCACCGCACAAGAATTAGCACAAACTGGTTTATTTGATTTATTCAGCTCTTTTGGCGGTGCTAAAGACAGCTGGCAGGTTTACCAACTGACCTTATGCCCAACCATGAATTATCAATGGCAATTACCTGAGGTACTGCCAACTCATTTGATTAAACAAGAAAAGATATCAGCAGAGCAACACAAGCACTTACTAAAGTTGCACAATATCGAAGTAATGGCTTACTTAATTCCAATATCAGATCAAACGAGTAAAACTCTCTATCAGCAGCGAACAGTCGCCAATAGAGACCTTTCCCAATTAAAACAATTTGGTCACAGTGATTCGGTACCTGAAGGGCTTAGTTTGATCGACACCAATCAATTTGCCCTGCGCCTAGAAGACAGATACAGCTATCAAACAAAAGTATTTCTTCACCATAACAAAGAAGTAGTCACTGGAAAAACCATTGATTTTTCAACCCAAGGCATGCAAATTCAACTGACACGTTCTATCGCTTGCCAAAAGCAAGATACCGTTAACATTCAAATGCCATTGTTAGAGCGCTCTTCAGGCAGTGAAAAAGCATCCTTTATCAGTTACGAAGTGATGCGAGTTACCCCTGACGGTAAAACGTTGAACCTGAAAGTCATCAGCTCAAGCGAGTACAGCGATGGTCCCAAACAGCTTTATTTACTAATAAAAAAGAATAAACATAAATTAACGGCGCAAGTTTCACCGCCACCGCTATTAACTAAATCTCTTAATTTACTGTTTTCTAATCATATTAGTAGTTTATATTTGATGATCGCCAAGCAAGGTATCAACTATAAAATTGCCAAAGTGGTTAAGCCATCTGACAGTAATCGTCTGTTTAATTTATTCTCGGTATTATCGGCCGATCCGCAATGGTGCAATATGGCGCCCTTAACCAGAAACAATTTGTTTAAGGCCATCTTTGAGCAGCCGATCAAACAGCTATCATCTACACCGATAAGCATCACTAACGAAATATATATTCAACTTAACCGCGGTACTCGTGGCAGCGAATATACTTATGTCACGAAAATTGCTGCGGAACTTACCACGGAAGAGCAGCACCGAGAGTTTATAGAACAACCACAAGGCCAGTTTTACGCGATTAGAGTAGCGGTTAAATTAACCGATAAAATTGATTATAAATGCGTGTCACGAGAAATTATTTACGCGGCTAAGCAAGCCAGTTTTAAAACCCGCCAATTGCAGGCTGAACTTGACAGCATTGTCGCGGTTGCCGAACTAATCGATATTACCGAGGAAGTAAAAAATCGTTATAGCCAATAACGGGGCTATAAGTTGCCTTGCAGAGTTGGAGCGAAGAGATGAGCGCAAAGATGAACGGCAGAAAAATACTGGGCTAATTAAACGGCCGAGTATTTGACTGCGTATTGGTTCATGGTGTCTCGAGCAATTACCTAGTCAGCAACGCGATTACAGCGCCTAAATCACCCTGATTAATTGTAATGCTCGCTTGCTGCTGCACTAAAGGTTTAGCATGAAATGCTATGCCTAAACCAGCTTGCTCCATCATCAGCAGGTCATTGGCACCGTCACCAATCGCAATCGTTTGGCTTAATGGCACATTGTATTTAGCCGCAAGTTCAACCACTGTTTCAGCTTTAACTTGCGCATCAACAATCCGCCCTGTCACCTCACCAGTTAACGCGCCATCGCAAACTGAAAGTACATTAGATACCGCATCATCAAGCCCCAATTGCTGTTTTAAGTTATCAGCAAAATAGGTAAAACCGCCCGAGGCAATCGCCACTTTCCAGCCGCTGGCTTTAAACTGTGCAACGAGTTCGACCATGCCTGGCATTAAGGGTAAATCGGTCGCAATGCGGTCAAGTAACGACAATTTAATGCCTTGCAGCTTAGCAACGCGCGCTCGTAAACTTTGAGCAAAGTCTAATTTCCCCTGCATCGCTAGCTCAGTTATCTGTGATACTTCTTCGCCAACCCCAGCTAATTTGGCTATTTCATCGATGCACTCAATAGTAATACTGGTTGAATCCATGTCCAGTACCACTAGCCCTGGCAAATCAAGCCGTGGTAATTCGCGTACCACATTCACGTCGCCCCCCCATTGAGCCGCAATGGCGTTCAAAGAGACCAAGTCAAGATGGTTGTTAGACAGTAATTCAAAAGATTGGCAATTAAGTGTTTGTTTAATTGGCAACATCGCTAACAGATTACTTGCAGCATACTCGCAACAACGCGTAAACAGCTCACGACTAATCACTGGTGCCGTAATTACCAAGCGTTCGAGCGCCGCTGGCCAAGCAATTTGTTTTGCCGATATACTTAATAATGGTTGGACCGTTGGTACCGCATCGTTGCAGGGCAACAATACGGCTGGCACACCACTCTCACCAATCGCAACACAGGTTTTACTGTGATGCTCGCCAGACAAATAATCATAAACATTTAAAGAATCAGCAACATAAGCATTATACTGTGACACAACAACCCCTTCGACAATGAAATTTTGGATTAGACTTGCTAAAAAACGACACTAACCTATCAAAAAATAACAACAATTGATATTAGCAAATAATATTAACTTGCCGGCCTTTTGTCTTTTCAAATAAATAATTACCTTTTATTCAAATAGCTAGTAGTATTTCAAAGTGAAGACTAACCGTGTAACTCTCGTTTAATATAACCTGAGTACCGGATAAACTAATCTTAAACGGACAAATTTTAAGGAACGGCAGTGATCAGCATTCGAGCCCTTAACAAGCACATTATCATTAATCGCTTAAGTCAGTTATCGCTGGCGATTTTGCTGTTACTCTTTTTAGCCAGCTTGTTGTGGTTTTCTGACCAACAATCTCAGCAATTACGCCAGCAGCAACAGCAAGCAGTAACTGAATTACTGAAACAACAACTTGGCCTCGCGGCAACGATGGGGCTTAAATTAAATCAGCAACAGCAGTTGCAATGGTTAGCGCAATCACTGAGTGAGTCTCCGCTACTTAATGGGGTATGGATCCACCGAGCTGATGGCACATTAATGGCCGAATCAACTAAGGCAATGCCCGGCGAGTCAATCTTGCTGGTGACTGAAGTGCGTCAGGATAAGTTGCTTGGTTATTTAAAACTAAGCCTCAATAAAAATGAATTTATTGCGCCAATTGTCGCGATACAGCAACAGCAATTGCAATGGCATCAGTGGTCTTTAGTACTGGCAGGTATTATTGGTTTTTTATTAGCACGCGCCTTGTCGCAAAAGCGAGCACGCTATCAGCTAAGAAATTCTGTGTGGCGTAATCAAAAAAAACAGGCTGCTAAGCAACAACTTATTGCACATAACAGCCCAGACATAAGCGAAAAATAACGATTTAAATCAGCGACTCTAGCGTCAATTCAATCATGTCATTGAACGTGGTTTGACGCTCTTGCGCTGTAGTGACTTCGCCAGTTCTGATATGATCAGAAATGGTGACAACACAAAGTGCATTAGCGCCATATTCAGCAGCAACACCGTATAAACCCGCCGCTTCCATTTCAACTGCCAACACATTCATCTTTTCACAGGTATCAAACATCGTTTCATTAGGTGAATAAAATAAATCTGCGGTATAAACATTGCCGACCTTAGCACTGACGCCTTTGGCTTTAGCCGCAGTAACAGCGTTAGCCAGTAGCTCATAATTGGCGATCGCGGCAAAGTCGTGCCCTTGAAAACGACCACGGTTAACGCCTGAGTCAGTACACGCACCCATCGCAATAATAACATCGCGAATTTTAACGTCTAATGAAATAGCGCCGGCAGTGCCAACACGGATCAGGTTTTTAACCCCGTACTCAGTAATAAGTTCTTTGGCGTAAATAGAAATAGACGGAATGCCCATGCCGGTGCCCATCACAGAAACTTTTTTACCTTTGTAAAAACCGGTGTAACCCAGCATGTTGCGAACGTCATTAACCTGAACAACGTCGGTTAGAAATGTATCGGCAATGTATTTTGCACGCAGCGGATCGCCTGGCAACAAAATTGATTCGGCAAAATCGCCAACGTTGGCACTAATATGTGGAGTAGCCATAAGGTATCCTTTATGTATTAATTGTTATAAAAACGACTTGCCATAAGCAAGTGGCTCAAGTTGTAAGTAAGTCGCAATGCTTTGTCCGATGTCGGCAAACGTATCACGCAGGCCAAGATCGCCACCGGGAAATGATCGGCTGAAAAAGATTACCGGAATGTGTTCGCGGGTATGGTCACTGCCAGGCCAAGTGGGATCACAGCCGTGATCAGCGGTTAACACCAGTAAATCATCATCGCCCATTTGGGCAATAAATTCTGGTAACCTTGTATCAAAATATTCCAGCGCTGCGGCATAACCAGCAACGTCGCGGCGATGACCATAAGCCGAATCAAAATCAACAAAGTTAGTAAAAATAATGCTGTTACTTGGCGCCGTTTGATGCGCGATTAAGGTAGCATCAAATAAATCGGCTAATCCGGTCGCCTTAATTTTTTGAGTAATGCCTTGCTGAGCATAAATATCAGCTATTTTACCGACACTTATAACCTCGTGTCCGGCATCAGCCGCGAAATCAAGTAAGGTTTTTGACGGTGGCAACACCGAAAAGTCACGGCGATTACCGGTTCGGGCGAAATCACTGGCGTCATTGCCAATAAACGGCCTGGCTATCACGCGACCAATGTTATAACTCTCGAGTTCTTCACGCACAACCAGGCACAGCTCTAGCAGCGGCTCTAAGCCAAAGCTTTCTTCATGACAAGCAATCTGAAATACGCTATCACTTGAGGTATAAAATATCGGCTTGCCAGTCGCCATGTGCTCAGCGCCCAGTTGTTCTAAAATGGTGGTGCCAGAAGCATGACAGTTGCCTAAAATACCCGGTAAATTACAACGTTTAACTATGGCAGCAATTAACTCCTCGGGAAAAGAATTTTCTAGCTCACTAAAGTAACCCCAGTCATATAATACTGGCGCACCGGCAATTTCCCAGTGTCCGCTTGGGGTATCTTTACCTGAACTAATCTCTTTGGCGTAACCGTATTTAGCGATTGGCGTTATTGATTGATCAAGTCCGGCCGGAAAATAATCCGAGCTGCCAAAACAGGCATGGCCTAGCCCCAGTTTATTTAGATTAGGTAAGGTCAGCAGCCCTTGCCGGTTTACATCGGCTTTACCGCTGGCGCAAGCTTTAGCAATGCTGCCAAAGGTATTTGCCCCGACATCACCAAAATCGATCGCGTCTTCACTGGCACCAATGCCCAGCGAGTCGAGCATCATTATTGTTACACGTTTCATCTTGACCCCTTATTGCTGATAGCGAATCACTTCATGCACTGTTGGTAACGAAGCCGGCAGCTCAGTGGTCGAGTCAGCAATGACAATAGACTGTTCAATCATACTCTGTGCACGGTTAAAGTCATCCATCGTCGCCGCATGGACCATGGCAATCGGCTGCTGGTTATCAAGGTGCTGACCAACGGTTGCAACGCCTGACAAACCAACTGAATAATCGATAATATCGTCAGCACGGCGGCGACCACCACCAAGTTCAACCACACTAAGTCCAATTTGGCGAGTGTCGATCCGCTGTAAAATACCGCTTTGCTTGGCAAATACTGGGCGAATAATTTTCGCTTGCGGCAAATACTGCTGATAATTATCAACAAAATCAACTGGGCCACCAAGTTTAGCAACCATTTTGGCAAACACTTCCGCCGCCTGACCGTTGCTTATCACCTGATTAACTTTGATCCGTGCCAATTCGTCGGTCGCCGCCAAGCCGCTTAACGTCAGCATTTCTGCCGCTAACGCGACCGTAACTTCGTGTAAACGCGGGTTGTGCAGTTCATTACGTAAATATTTAACCGCGTCGACCATTTCAACGGCGTTGCCGGCACTTGCTGCTAATAACTGATCCATGTCGGTAATTAGCGCGCTGGTTTTTACCCCTGCGCCAGTAGCAACGTTAACAATGCTGTGCGCTAATTCCTGTGCTTGACCCAATTCGGCCATAAATGCGCCACTGCCAGTCTTAACATCCATCACTAGGGCATCAAGACCTGCGGCCAGTTTTTTAGCCAAGATAGAAGCCGTGATCAATGGCACAGACTCCACGGTCGAAGTCACATCGCGAATACCGTATAAACGTTTGTCGGCCGGCGCTAAGTCACCGGTTTGGCCAATAATCGCAACACCAACTTCTTTCACGGTATCGCGAAATAGTGCGTTGCTCGGCACGGTCGTGTAACCAGGAATAGCGTCGAATTTGTCTAAGGTACCGCCGGTATGGCCCAAACCACGACCAGCGATCATTGGCACATAACCACCACAAGCGGCGACAATAGGCCCCAACATTAAACTCACTAAATCGCCAACGCCCCCAGTCGAATGCTTATCAACCACCGGGCCGGCTAAATGTAACGATTGCCAATTAAGTACTTCGCCAGAATCACGCATGCCTTTGGTGAGGGCAATTCGCTCTTTCATGGTCATATTCTGAAAATAGGTTGCCATGGCAAACGCACCGATTTGCCCTTCACTGATGCTGTTGTCGGTAATGCCAGCAACAAAAAAAGCGATTTCAGCATCGGTTAGCTCTTGGCCATTACGTTTGCGTCGAATAATTTCTTGTGGTAAATATTGCATCTTAATATCCTTGTGATTTCGCCATATTATGTGATTTATCTAAGGTATGAAGTAAATTATCTAATAAACTGCTGGCGCCAAATCGGAAGTTTTCTGGCCCAATCCATTCGCTAGACAAACTTGACTGAGCGATTGCAAGATAAGCAGCAACATCTACAGCATTTTTAACACCGCCAGCGGCTTTAAAGCCACAATGGCCACCTGTTTCAACAATCGCTTCAAACATCGCCTGTGCCGCCTCAAGGGTGGCATTAACCGCGACCTTGCCGGTTGAGGTTTTAATAAAATCGGCCCCAGCCGCTATCGCGATTAAACTCGCTTCTTTAATTAAGGCGGGATCTTTTAATTCACCGGTTTCTAAAATGACTTTTAAAATGACCTGTTCGCCACATGCTTTTTTACAAGCCTGGACCAATTGACTGCCTATCTCGCGATCTCCGCCAAGTAATGCTCGGTAAGGAAAAACAACATCAACTTCATCTGCGCCTAACGCAACCGCTTGGGCTGTTTCATTAACAGCTGCTGCAACGTCACTATTGCCGTGCGGAAAATTAGCGACGGTAGCAATTAATACATCGGTTGATTTTAATTGACGCAGGGTTTGCTTAGCAACTGCAATGAACTGGGGATAAATGCAAATAGCAGCGGTTTTACCCGCGGGTGATACCGCTTTATGACAAAGTTCAATCACCTTTTGCTCGGTATCGTCGTCATTGAGCGTGGTTAAATCCATTAATTGGATCCCATAATACGCGGCGCGTTCAAGATCAGTCATTAGACATTCCAGTAAAGAATTATAAGTTATATCAAGATTAGTTGGACAGCGAGGTACGAGTCAAATTTGGGCTGATTTAAAGTTCAACAATTGCTATGTGATCACATTTGTAACAAAAACATTTCGCGACAATTAGTTGTTGTCGTCGCAGCTATTGTCGCTAAATCGGTTCCGGTTAACTCACTCAAGGTTTGTGCAATCAGCGCAATATTAACAGGTCGATTCACTTGGCCTTGCATGCCATGCAATGGCATGTCTGGGGCGTCGGTTTCTAAGACTAGATTGACCAAATCAAGCTGACTAACCAAGCCGCGTATTTTGCTCGCTCGTGGGTAAGTAATCACCCCGCCGATCCCAAGCTTAAAGCCAAGTTTTATAAACTCATTGGCCTGCACGGCACTGCCACTAAAACCGTGCACCACGCCGCCACGTTTAAGCTTAAAACGGCGTAGTTGCTTTAAGAGCGGATCATAGGCTTTATGGGCATGACAAATCACCGGTAATTCTAACTCACTGGCTAATTTTAGTTGCGGCACTAATACTTCGAGTTGAGCATGTAACGGCGTATCAATCGCACCATCAAGACCAATTTCACCAATCGCGATAATCTGCTGGCGATTGCTTGTTGCCAAACTCACTAAACGTTCAAGTTGATTATTAGCTTGCAAAAAATAAGGGTGAATGCCCAAAGCCGGATAAACATGCTGATGTGCTAGGCCTAATGCCAACACAGCTTGCCAGTTGTCGCAGCTAATGCTCGGTACTATTATTCCGTCAACCCCGACCGCTTTAGCGGCTGAAATTTGTAACTGGACCTCGCCCATTCGAGCAAAATCAAGGTGGCAATGGCTATCGATGTAGCTTAAGGGACTAGTTGCGTGGGGGTTAGCTACATAAGGATTAGTTACGTAAGGATTATGTTTCACAAGGGGTACTTATGCTAGGAGTGGTGATGTAAGAAAGAGTTTTACATGATTTCATCTGGTTAGTATAACCAGATTAGTACTTTATTTTAAGCATTAAAAAACCGGCCCAAAGGCCGGTTTCGATAACATAATTAAACTAAGTCAGGCTTAGAAGAAGTAAGTTACACCAACAGCAACGTCTGTACTGTCTGATTCTTCCATGTTGAAGAATGCAGCTTCAGCGTAAACATACATGTTGCTAGACAGGTTGTGTAGCGCTTGAACACCAACAACTGAAGTTTTGTCATCATTCTCTTCTGAAGTATGAGATAGAGATAATACGTACTGGTTAGCACCGGCAGTGTAGATAGCGTTAGCTATAGCAATGTCAGATACATTATCACGTGTGTGGAAAGAACCAACTAGCTTTAGGTTATCCATAGTGTAAGTTGCGCTAACACCGAAAGTGCTTTTCGCGTCGTCGCCAGCAGTATCGTTAGAATCCATACCAAGTGCAACAGTTAATGCATCAGCGCTGTAAGCAACACCAACTTGGAATGCGTTTGAACGGTCATCATCAGAAGCGTCTAATTCAACTGCTGCGAATACCTGGAAACCTTCCATTGAAGATGAAACGAACTGAACTAAATCGCCTTCACCAGTTGTGTAGTTATCTGAAGTTGCAACACCTAGTGCTTCGAAGTCATTACCTTTATCGATAAACTGTTCGTACACAGAATCGTCAGAACCAACCCAAACTTTACCAAAGCTACCTTTAACACCAACATAAGCTTCATCTAGTTTAAGAGTACCTACAGCTCCAGATTTATCATCAGCGTTAACACCGTCAAATTCAATTTTCAAGAAGCCTTCAAGCTCATCATTGATTTGATGAGAGTGTGAAAAACGAATAGTTGAGCCGTTATCAACTAGACCTGAAGTACCACCACCGTTAACGTCAGAATCAGAGTGAGTCCATGCTAGTTGGATGTTACCTGAGATAGTAGGCATTTCTGCAGCGAAAGCAGAAGTAGATAGTAATGTAGCAGCGATTGCTGAAGCAATTATAGTCTTATTCATTTTGGTCTTCCTTTGTGTATGTTAGTTATCTCAATTAAATTTTTCTTAGTGAAAATTTAAATTGAAGGGGTTGCCCCCTGTTTATTAAAAATTTACAAATTTTTTATCTAGATTTTCAAAGCATCTATTAATAATAAAAAATTGTGTCAATTAGATGACAAGATGTAAATTTTAGTTAAAAACCTTGTCAACCTTAAGGTTTGTAATTTTTAGCGCTTAACTTAGCCTCGCAACATTGTAACTGATTATCAGTCGCAACACCCACTAAACTTTACTTAGCACTTATCTAAAAATTCGCAGGGCTAATTTTAGTTAGCAAATTTTTAGATAAAGACTCTTTTTTATTTCGAACGCCAAATTATAGCGCGAATCGAATTACTCTTTTTTTGGTATTTCCCAACCAAACTTCAGTGCTTCAATTTATCGTATATTTTTAAATATTGGCTAAACAGTGGCTTATATCTTGTTGCCATTGCTTAAAAACGTATACATTTTTAATGCAAAACAGTTCAATGTGCAAATGAAAATTGTTATTTTTTTTATTAAAATTTATTTAAACTCTAGATAAATTAAACTATACATATAAATTTCAAGTAGTTAAGCCAGGGACAACTCTAAAACAATTTCGTTCAAAAATGAACCAATCATTAACTTTTATTGGCTTTTTTTTGTGTTTATTATTTTTCAGTCGTATTCATTATCAAAAAAAATCGATCTTGCTCTAACGTAACTCGAACGCATTTTCACTTTTTCATCCTGAACTTGACATGACACTGACAACAAAACTAACAATAAGTTCACATCACGTACTGGCCAGCTGGTGTATTTAAGCCAAAAACCACCACCAATGTCAATTTTATTGTGCACTTATCACAAAAATAAATTCACAAATTAACATTTTACTTACAAGTGCTAGGGTTTAGGTACTACAAGATGGGTAAAAACTCAACGTTATACTTAGAAGTGTTATGAGACCTTTGCGGTCAGTTTTTCTGATTAACGTTAAATTTATCGCTAGCAATCATTTCCGCGACGCTTATTTTTTACAGTAAAAGATAACGCCTCAAATAATGAGTGAGATGATACGCTAGTTATTACTCGCTAAATTTTAGAAAGCATCTATGGCAATACCGGCAACGGAAAACTGTCTGTGATTATTTAGCGACGACTAAGCAACGCTGCAGAGGGTTTCTAGTAAGTTTTAATGATGGGTTAAGCTGGTGACATAATAAAAAACCGCAGGTCATTATGCATGCCTACGGTTTCTTTTATTCTTAACTGTGGTTAAGAGCTTTGTAAATGACTGCGATTAGTTTTCGCGGGTCTCTCTGAAAGTGATCTCAGGGTGACGCTCGTAAGCTAAGCTTAAATTAACGCGAGTTGGCGCAATGTAAGTTAAATTATTACCACCATCTAATGCTAAGTTATCAAAAGCTTTTTTCTTGAATTTTTCCAACTTAATAGCGTCATCACACGACACCCAACGAGCGGTTGAAACTCCAACTGCCTCATAAATAGCTTCAACTTTGTATTCTGATTTTAATCGTGCGACTACCACATCGAACTGGAGTATGCCGACCGCACCTAAAATTAATTCGTTAGAACGCAGTGGTCTAAATACTTGCACTGCGCCCTCTTCAGAAAGCTGAATTAAGCCTTTTTGCAGCTGCTTCATCTTCAACGGATCTTTTAACAAAATTCGACGGAACAATTCAGGGGCAAAATTAGGAATACCAGTAAACTTCAACGCTTCACCCTGCGTAAAAGTATCACCAATTTGAATAGTGCCGTGGTTATGCAAACCAATGATATCACCCGCTACAGCTTCCTCTGCCTGGGTGCGATCGCCCGCCATAAAGGTTAATGCGTCTGAAACGTTAACGTCTTTGCCTATGCGCACATGGCGCATTTTCATGCCCTTGTTATATTTACCAGAACAAACTCGCATAAATGCAATACGATCACGGTGTTTCGGATCCATATTGGCCTGAATTTTAAAAACAAAACCAGTAAACTTTTCTTCAGTCACTGCAACTTCACGCTGTTCAGCAATGCGATTAATTGGTTTTGGTGCCCATTCAACGATGCCGTCGAGCATATGGTCAACGCCAAAGTTACCCATCGCGGTACCAAAAAATACTGGGGTTAACTCGCCCGCTAAATACATTTCTAAATCAAAAGGGTTAGATGCACCTTGGATAAGTTCCATCGACTCACGCAATTCCTGGGCATAATCACCTAAGGCTTCGTCTACTTCAGGGTTGTCTAAACCTTTGATGCTTCGAACTTCCTGAATCGTATGTCCCTGGCCAGATTGATAAAGGATAACTTCATCACGCAAAAGATGATAAATCCCTTTAAATTCTTTACCCATGCCAATTGGCCAAGTAATAGGTGCACATATAATGTTTAATACGGTTTCAACTTCGTCCATGACTTCGAGTGGGTCAAGTACATCGCGATCGAGCTTATTCATAAAGGTAACAATGGGGGTTGTGCGCAGTCGCGTTACTTCCATTAATTTAATGGTACGGGCTTCGACCCCTTTTGCTGCATCAATCACCATTAAACATGAGTCAACAGCGGTTAGGGTACGGTAGGTATCTTCCGAGAAATCAGCGTGGCCGGGAGTATCGAGTAAATTAATAACTGAACCAGCATAAGGAAATTGCATCACTGATGTGGTGATCGAAATACCACGCTCTTTTTCTATGTCCATCCAGTCAGATTTTGCGTGCTGACCCGACTTCTTGCCCTTTACCGTGCCCGCTTTTTGCAGCGCCTGTCCAAACAATAATACTTTTTCTGTAATGGTTGTTTTACCCGCATCGGGGTGCGATATGATCGCGAAGGTACGGCGTTTATTCACCGCGTCAGTAAAGGTTGTCATAGCTAGTGGGCATCTCTGTAATTTAAAACCGCGCAATTATAGCCGATTTAACTAAAAATAAGCCATTAAAGAAACAATCAAAGCTGCGTTGTTTGAACTATTGAACAAAAATAGCGGTGTACAAAAATATTTGACATCATCAAGCGACGTGATAACTTAGAGGTCAGACCACGTACCACATTATTATATTTGGAGAAATTATGTCAGTAATTAACGAGTACCAAGAAATTTTAGCCAGTAAATTTAATGCCAATGCCGCAAGCGGTGTTGATGAAATATTTCAATTTGATCTAGAGGGTAGCTATTTTCATTTAGTTATTGCCGACGGTGCTTATGAGCTTTTAGACGGTGAACACGATGATCCTTCGGTAACCTTATCTTTAGCTAATAAAACTCTAATTGGTTTATTAGATGGCAGCGTTAATGGTATGACAGCATTTATGATGGGAAAAATTAAAGCCACTGGCAACATGATGTTGGCAACTAAGTTAACTCAGTTATTTCCTGCGTAACTTCAATACGCAATTGCAGCGACCCATAGTGAAGTCGCTGCTGATTACAAATAACTATTAACTTTGTTATAAATAAAAAGCAAAACAAACGCCCCAGTAGTTGCCGTTACTATACTGACTAAATTAAAACTGTCGGTTGCGCCACCCCCTAATTTACTGCCAACAAACGCCCCAGCGATGCCTAACAAGGTTGTTTTAATAAAACCACCACCGTCTTTATCTGGCATTAGCCATTTTGCGAGCATGCCGGCCACAAAACCCAATGAAATCCATACAAAATAACTCATGTTTTCTTCTTACTAAATATATTAAGGAAATAATGGCTCAAGTCGGGTTAACCATTGCTTAATTAGCGCGCACAAAAAAGCCAGTCGATGACTGGCTAAAACAAAGGAAGATTTGTTTTGTAACTACTTTTGTTGAATTCCTTCAAACGAGAAGTAAAGTTCAACTTCTTGAGATTTTGGCCCAAGATTTTTCATAATATTGTAATCAGTAAGCTTCAACGTGGTGCTGCCTTCAAAACCAGCACGGTAACCTCCCCACGGATCTTGACCTTCACCTATTTTGTTTACGTCAATCGTAATTGACTTAGTCACGCCATGTAACGTGAACTGGCCCATTAATTTACCCTTACCTTCAGTGCCTGGCTTATAGCTGGTACTAACAAACGAAGCCTGTTCAAATTTGTCTACATCTAAGAAGTCATCACTGCGTAGGTGCTTGTCCCGTCGTTCATGATTAGAGTCGACACTTGCGGTATCAATTGTTACTGATATTTTACTGGCAGCTTCATTGTTTTGATCATAGCTAAAATCACCCTCAAACTTATTAAAGCGACCTAATAACCAGCTGTATCCTAAATGTTGGATCTTAAACTGAATAAAAGAGTGAGTATCTTTAGTATCAATCTTGTATTCTGCAGCCTGAGCCACCGAGCTAAATCCAGCAACTAATACTAGGGCTGTTGCAACAACCGTGTTACGTAGTTTCATGTTATAACCTTATATTTTTTATTTAAAAATTTATTTTTATACACATTACAGCATCCGGCGTAATGTGTCATCGCCGCTAATAAGATGATGTTTTATTGCCGCTGCGCCATGACCGAGTGCAAGGACAACCACCAACCAAGCAGACCAATAATGGATATCACCTGCTATGTCTTCTTGTTGGTCAAAAATCTTACCTATAATAGGAACTTCTAACAAATCAAACAGGATCATGGGTTGGCCACTGGCCACTATCAGGTAACCACTGACCAAAATAATAAATGTCACCAAGTACAATAACAAGTGCGCAAAATGGGACGCAGCGACTTCGAACTGAGACAATTGAGGTAAGGCTGCAGGTGCCGCGGTAAATAGTCGCGCAATCACACGACTGCTCATAATAAGCAACAAAAACAAACCAATCAGCACATGAAGCTGTGGCGCCGTTTGATACCAGGTTGAATAATAATCGAGATCGGTCATCCATAAACCAAGACCAAATAGCCCAAAAATCAACAACGCTGCAATCCAATGCAGGATCCGGCTTACATAACTATACTTTTCTACCTCTGGGCTTGTCATTATCGTTTCTCACCTAAAATATGCTGCTAATGATACGTAATATTAGCACGGTAAACAGACCAATATTTTTGTCTAATAGTTCAACTTTTTTAATCTATTGTCGCTGCAATCGACCGGTGAACATTACCCACCAGTGCATTCACGAAAGAAATACCAAGTATAATCCAAACTTATATCGTTTTAAGGCATAATATGGCTCATCTAGCCATACGTCTAATCTTTTTAGTTAGCCGTTTTTGGTAAATTTACCTAACTCAATCTAGGTGCATAAATTGGAAGACTTCGGCCTGCGCTTTATTTCATTGCCTTGCTGCAAACTCTAGCATTCACATTGCCGTACAAGGTAACTATTATAATAGTTATTAGTTTATTGGCTTTTTGATAACCCATATTATCAAAAAGCAATTGAAATGGACCAGGGCAAGCATACCTTGCAATTTTACTGCATGATTATAAATAACATAATTTTCAAATTATGAATAAAGAGGAATTGTCGTGTTAACAGCATATCGTAGCCACGTTGAAGAACGTGCAAGTCAGGGCATCGTACCCTTGCCACTAAACGCCGAGCAAGTAAATGGACTAGTAGCACTACTTAAAAATCCACCAGCAGGTGAAGAAGAGTTCATCGTCGACCTTATCACTAACCGTGTACCACCAGGTGTTGATGACGCAGCTTATGTTAAAGCGGGTTTTTTAGCGGCGCTAACGACTGGTGAAGCAAGTTCGCCACTTATCTCAGCTGAGCATGCCACGCAATTGCTAGGCACCATGCAGGGCGGTTACAATATCGACCCATTAATCAATGCATTAGACAATGACGCGTTGGCTTCGATTGCTGCCACTGCACTTTCTCATACCTTATTAATGTTTGATGCGTTCCATGACGTTGAAGAAAAAGCCAAGGCGGGTAACGCAGCGGCACAACAAGTGATGGAATCTTGGGCTGCTGGCGAATGGTTTACTGCTAAACCTGCTGTCGCTGAAAAGCTTAGCCTCACTGTTTTTAAAGTGACTGGCGAAACCAACACCGATGACTTATCTCCAGCACCAGATGCTTGGTCTCGTCCAGATATCCCATTGCACGCACTAGCGATGCTTAAAATCGAGCGTGAAGGCATTAATCCAGATGACGACGGTGAAATTGGCCCAATCAAACAAATTGAAGCACTACAAGCCAAAGGTTTCCCATTAGCATACGTGGGTGATGTTGTTGGTACGGGTTCTTCTCGTAAGTCGGCGACCAACTCTGTGCTTTGGTTTATGGGCGATGATATTCCTTATATTCCTAATAAGCGCGGCGGCGGTATCTGTATCGGTGCTAAAATCGCTCCGATCTTCTTTAACACCATGGAAGATTCTGGCGCATTACCATTAGAATTTGATGTATCAAACCTAAACATGGGCGATGTTATCGACGTTTACCCATACAAAGGTAAAGTAACCGCACACGGTTCAGAAGAGATCATCACTAAATTCTCGCTTAAAACCGAAGTATTATTCGATGAAGTTCGTGCCGGTGGCCGTATACCATTAATCATCGGTCGTGGCCTAACCGCTCGCGCTCGTACTTCTCTTGGTCTTGGTGAAACTGATTTATTCCGTAAGCCAGTCGATATTGAAGCAAGTGACAAAGGCTTTACTCTTGGTCAGAAAATGGTTGGTAAAGCATGTGGCGTTGACGGCATCCGTCCTGGTCAATATTGTGAGCCTAAGATGACTACCGTTGGTTCTCAAGATACTACCGGTCCAATGACTCGTGATGAGCTTAAAGATTTAGCTTGTCTAGGTTTCTCAGCTGACTTAACGATGCAGTCTTTCTGTCACACGTCGGCTTACCCTAAGCCAGTTGATGTAAACACTCACCATACGCTTCCTGATTTCATCATGAACCGTGGCGGCGTTTCACTTCGTCCAAACGATGGTGTGATTCACTCGTGGCTAAACCGGATGTTACTACCTGATACCGTTGGTACTGGTGGTGATTCACATACGCGTTTCCCATTAGGTATTTCGTTCCCAGCGGGTTCTGGTCTAGTCGCATTTGCTGCGGCAACGGGTGTAATGCCACTTGATATGCCTGAATCAATCCTAGTTCGCTTTAAAGGTGAACTAAACCCAGGTATTACCCTACGTGATTTGGTTAATGCAATCCCATACTACGCGATTGAAAAAGGTCTATTGACCGTTGAGAAAGCGGGTAAAATCAATGCTTTCTCTGGTAAAATTCTTGAGATTGAAGGCCTGAGCCAACTTAAAGTTGAGCAAGCGTTCGAACTAACAGATGCTTCTGCTGAACGTTCTGCTGCTGGTTGTACCATTAAACTAGACAAAGAACCAATCATCGAATACTTAGAGTCTAACATCGTTATGCTTAAGTGGATGATCAGCGAAGGCTACGGCGATGTTCGTACTATTGAACGTCGCGTACTTGCGATGCAGGAATGGATTGCTAACCCAGAACTAATGGAAGCCGATAAAGATGCAGAATATGCTGAAATTATCGAAATCGATTTAGCTGATGTTAAAGAGCCTATTCTAGCGTGTCCAAATGACCCAGATGATGTTGAGCTGCTTTCTAAGCTAGCTGGTACTAAGATTGATGAAGTGTTCATCGGTTCTTGTATGACTAACATCGGCCATTTCCGCGCCGCAGGTAAATTACTTGAAAACTACGGCGGCACCTTGCCAACACGTTTATGGGTAACACCACCAACGAAAATGGATGCAGCTCAGTTAACTGCTGAAGGTTACTACAGCATCTTCGGCAAAGCCGGCGCTCGTACAGAAGCACCTGGTTGTTCACTATGTATGGGTAACCAAGCCCGTGTTGGTGATAAGGTAACTGTTGTTTCAACCTCGACTCGTAACTTCCCTAACCGTCTAGGTAACGGCGCTAACGTTTACCTATCTTCGGCAGAAGTTGCAGCGGTTTCATCAATATTGGGTAAACTACCTACTGTTGAAGAATACATGAGCTATGCAGCGCAACTAGATGCCACTGCTGCTGATACGTACCGCTACTTGAACTTCGATAAGATGGAAGCGTATACCAAGAAAGCAGACAACGTGATTATCCAACAACCTGCTTAAGTGCTAGTTGATTTAATTACTATCTGACAGGAGCCTCGCATAGCGAGGCTTTTTTTGTATAATGAGCGCTTTCTATCTTCAATCATTAATTTTTATATGCGCCTATTAAAATCCAGTTGCCACCCAGATGTTATAACCGGGGGCCGCTCATTTCACCGTCAAGCAACTCGAGCCATTGTACTTAGCGGCACCAATATCTTAATGCTCTACACTGAACGTTATCATGACTACACCTTACCCGGGGGTGGCGTTGATGAAGGCGAAGATTTAATTGCTGGCTTAATCCGTGAGTTACAAGAAGAGACCGGAGCTAATAACATTTCCAACATTGTCCCATTTGGTAACTACGAAGAATTCCGCCCCTGGTACAAAGATGATTTTGATACCATGCATATGGAATCGTTTTGCTATACCTGTTCAATTGATACAGATCTTGGCCAAACGAGCTTTGAAGACTATGAAGTGACCAATGGTATGCGCCCTGTTTGGATTAATATTTTTGATGCGATTGCGCACAATGAAAACACACTAAAGCACAGCGAAAAGAAAGGGATGTCGATAGAAAGGGAAACTTTTTTACTCAAGTTGATATCTCAAGAGTTATTGTAAGAACTCTTGGCCGTTATAACTATAATGGTCGGCTATGTTGTACTAAAGTGTTGCCATTTGATTAGCCTGGTTAGTATGCTTGCATCAAGAGTTCAAATCTTATACTGTTCAAATTAAAACAAGCGTTTAACAAGGCCAGTAGCGATATGATCAATCCACATATACTTAGCACAACCATCAATAACACTATTAAACACATTGTGATCAACCGGACAAAGGCTAAAAACGCCTTAACCGGTGCGATGTACCTTGAACTGGTTCAGGCGTTAACACAGGCAGACTGTGATAATAATATTCGTGCGATCATAATTTCCGGTGATGAAAATGTTTTTTGTGCTGGCAATGATTTAAAAGATTTCTTAAGAAATCCGCCTCAGGATATTAATGCGCCGGCCTTTAAGTTTTTAATCACCATTCACCAATTAAAAAAGCCACTAATAGCAGCAACTGCAGGACCAGCTATTGGCATCGGCACCACGATGTTATTGCATTGTGATTATGTAGTTTCCAGTAACAACACCTTATTTAAAATGCCATTCACTAGCCTTGGTTTGACTCCTGAAGGAGGTTCAAGCTTATTATTGACCCAATTAATGGGCCACAGAAAAGCAGCTGAGCTTATTTTACTCGCTAAGAGCTTTGATGCCCAGACAGCGTTAACGCTCGGCATAATCAATCAGGTGTGTGATGAGGGAGAAGTAATACAACAGGCGATATCGGTTGCACAAGCAATGGCAAGTCAACCCCCAAAGGCAATACAAGCGAGTAAAGCAGTAATAAAAGCGCCATTTGTTGAGCCAATTAAGCAAGCCATTTTAGCTGAGGCTGAAGTTTTCATGACGCACCTCGACAGTGATGAAGCGCGTGAAGCCCTAAGTGATTTTATCGAAAAGCGAACACCAAAAGTTAACTAACTTTGAGTCAAAAGTCGATTTGGGCTGACAGGATTATGACAAGGCTTGCGGGCTTAATATTTTAACTTTTTCGTCATATTTCAACATCAGCTGAATCGACTTATTAGCATCGCGGCGCGACTGCGATTGATACCAGCGCTCCCAACAACGAACATTATCCCAGTTGGTAATAATGGTTCGAATGTTGGGGCTATTAACATCACCATAAGATGTGCCTGAAATAAAACCTTTGGCAGCCATCACCGCAACTAAGGTTTTTTTTATTTCGCGATCATAAGTACTGCCCATATCTTCTGCTAGCACACGCTCTATAATTACTTTTATCATTAATATCAGCTTCTCAATGCTCGTTGACGACTATCTAGGTATACCGCATTAGCCAACACGTTGTAAAGCAGGATCATTTGATACTTCTGTAACTTTTGCTTTTTCTTTTAATTGCTGCATCACAACAAAATAGACCGCACAAATAGTAATTAACATGTGATAAGGCAAGTCAAAATACGATAAACCTAAGAACATCCCCCCGCTAGCATAGGCAATAAGACTAAGTTGTAACATTCGACACAGCAGATCTGCCCACTGTAAATCTTGATGTTTTTTGGCAACTTTTTGAACTTTATTAGCCAGTCGCCATGCTGAAAGCCACATCGCGATATAGATGCCTAAACCAAGCCAGCCTTGCTGAGCTAATACTTTAAAGTAAATACTATGGGCATCATGAAAGTTTTCAGGATCAGGTGAGTAGAGGGCAAAGTTAACTCGATTAAATGCGCCAAAACCATCACCGACCGGATGAACAGCGGCTAAGTTAAACGCCATGCGCCATGCGTTGAATCGCCCTTGAATAGAGCCATCATAAGAGGCTTCATCATTTTGAACAATACTCGACATCCGCTGATGCCAAGAGTCAGGCATAAACTGATAGCCAATTGGTAATAAGAAAATTAGTAGTATTATGGCGATAAACTTTTTATCACTCTTTAAGACAAAGAAACCAGCCAATGCGATTAGTGCGACCAAGGCACCGCGAGAGTGAGTACCGAGCACCGCAGCAACACATAACAATATACTTATCGCTATTAAATGTTTGCACCATTTTTTATCGACTGTATGCATCAAGTAATACATCACTGGCACAATCATCAGCAAAGTCAGACCTAATTCGTTGTTACCTTCAAAATAACCACCTGGCGGTCCCCACACGCGATCTTTACCACCATTTAATATAACAAAAATCCCGCCTTTTACGCCATAAAAACCAATGCTAGCGCAAATAACCCACAACGCCTGATCGATCCTCTCGCGATTAGTTAACATCATATAAATTAGAAAAGTAAAAAACTGCACTTTTAAAGTTTGAGTGTAAATTTGCAAGGCACCAAAATCTTTCGAGCCAATCAGTGTCGATAGCAACATCGATAGATTAAAGATCAATAACCAGACAATGGGAGAGTGCCAATTAATCGTTTTTTTCTCTTTACTTAACATCAAGGAAATTATAAACGCGATTGCGACAAGCTGGGCCGAAGGGAAATGCAACATGAAACCCCAAGACAATTTATGCGGCAACATATAACTAATCCAACACCAAGTAAGCACCCCATAAAATGGTTTTTTTAAGGTCATAATGATCAGACCAATGATAATGACCAACAGTACAATATCACGCATCTTGATTTATCACCTTGTGGTAGATTTGTTCAAGTAATGGAATAACCTCCAATGGTGAAAATTGCTGCACCATCTCACGTCCCCCCTGCGCTAACTTCAAACTCAGCTTAAGGTCCGCAATAACCAATGCCAGTTTTTGTGCAATGGCTGTCGGCTGTTCTGGCGGAACAAGCAACGCTTGGCAACCATCTTTAACTAAAAATGGAATTCCTCCGACATTACTAGTGATAACAATAACGCCACATGCTAATGCTTCAATAATAGAATTGGGGGTATTGTCGACAATACTGGTATTTAATAAAATATCGGATGATTGATACAGTTTAGCGATTTCACTGCGACTTAACCGCCCAACAAAGTTAACCTTATCACTGACTTCCAACTGTATGGTTAGCTGCTCTAATGCCGTTAATTCGCTGCCACTGCCTGCTATCGTTAACTTTGTATTAGGATGATTGTTGCAAAAGAGTGCAAAGGCTTTAATTGCTGTGGCGTTATCATAAATAAGCTCTAAATTTCGAGTCACTACAAGGTGCAAACAGCCAACCGACAGGTCAGGTTCTTGATAATCAAAAATTGATAAATCGACAATATTAGGCACGACTTGCGACGGTAAGTCGTATTGACTAAATATTTGACGCAAGAATTCACTTGGCACAATAATAGCATCAACACGGTGAAAGGCACCTTTGATGTAAGGCCAAGATTTAGCAAAAAACGGCTTAGCATTACCACCACGGTAGTTGACAATAACTGGCACTTTATACCATGAGGCGATATAAATCGCTGGCATTGCAAACAGATAGAATGACCAACCTGAATTAGCCATTAGATGAACTACTTGCTGTTTTTTTAACTGCGAAAGTAGCAGCCAACAATAGTGAAATAGCCGGAACAATGCGCGCAGCATAAATACCCGTCCGATCCACTGCGGACGATAGGCGCTATTTGTAGCTATGGCCGTTACCTCATGCCCCGCTTGTTCCAATAACCGACACAGCTGCTCTGTTTGCATCGCCATGCCGCCACTCGGTGGTGGTATCGGCCCAATGACAGCAATGTTCATTTTAGTTCGCTTGCTAAAAAGCGCTCAAACATTAATAGCGACCACAGTGCTGCGCTATTATCTCTAGAACCATTGATATGGCTTTTTAGCAGCCACTTTAACGCTGCAGGATCAAAGATACCGCTATTGAGCATGATATTAGACAATAATCCTTGTTCGAGCTTTTCTTTAAGCGGTCCTCTAAACCATTGAGCTAGAGGGATGCTAAAGCCCATTTTTTGACGATAAAGCACATCATTAGGTAAATGAGGCTCTAAGGCTTGCTTAAACACCGCTTTACCCTGCCCTTGTGCTAACCGTTCACTCGATGGAATATTGGCAGCCCACTCAATAAACTGATGATCGAGCAGCGGAACTCGTACTTCCAAGCTGTGTGCCATGCTAGCCCGGTCTACTTTAGTTAATATATCTCCGACCAAATAAGTCTTCATATCGATGTATTGAACTTGTGATAACGGATCTGTCGTCGCTGAGTTTTTGGCGTGATGTTTAAAAACGCTCACACTATTATAACCTTGCAACGAGGCTTTAAATTCCGCGCTAAATAAGCGCTGGCGTTCGTCATTGCGCAAAATTGACATGCTATTGTGATAGCCTTCAATCCAGTCAAATGCCATCGATTGAAAGGTAGTTTTAGCACGTAGAAATTTTGGTGCCCAGTCTAATTTTGGATAAACAGCACCAAGAAAACCAAACACCGGCTTTCTGAAACTCAATGGCAATAGTTGACGTAGTTTCTCTTCTTTAAGATGCCATTGATAACGCCGATATCCGGCCATTAACTCATCGGCACCATCTCCCGAGAGCGCAACAGTAACCTGCGCTCTCGCCATTTCACACAAGCGATAAGTCGGTAAAGCCGAGCTATCGGCATAAGGCTCATCATACAAGTCGGCAAGTTTATCGATTAGTACGTAATCATCGCTACTAATTTCTTTTATCTGATGTTTTGCTTTGTAGCGCTGTGCAACTTCAGTGGCAAAATCTGTTTCATTAAACCCTTTAGCATCAAAGCCAATTGAACAGGCGTTAACGGGTTCTTGCTGTAACGATGACATCATTGCGACGACACCAGACGAGTCAACACCGCCAGATAAAAAAGCCCCAAGCGGTACCTCAGATACTAAACGAACATCGACAGCCTGTTTAAACTGCTCAATGAGTTGATCCTTACTGTGTCCTAGCGGGTGTAAGCTTACATCAAATTGTACATCCCAATACTGAACTGGCTTTACCTGCAACGAGCCTTTTTCGAGTAAAATGGTATGACCCGGCTCTAATTTTTTAACTTGCTTGAAAATTGATTTTGGCTCAGGGATATAACCAAAGGTAAAATAATCTTCTATCGCTTGAGGGTCTAATTCGCGCGAGCATTGCGGGTGCTGTTTAAGCACCTTCAGTTCTGAACCAAAAATGAACTGATTATTCTCTAACAGGGTGTAATAAAGCGGTTTAATGCCCAATCGGTCTCGTGCCATAAACAAGCTGTCTTGGCGCTTATCCCACAATGCAAAAACAAACATGCCCCGCAAGTGGCTTACACAATCCACTCCCCACTGGGCCCAAGCATGCAGAATCGTTTCAGTGTCACTGCGCGTTTCAAATTTATGCCCTAACTCGATTAACTGCTCAGCCAGTTGTTTAAAATTATAGATCTCGCCATTAAAAACAATGCCGATATCACCACTGGCATTAAACATTGGTTGATGGCCACCAGCAAGATCAATAATAGATAAACGGCGATGGCCAAGTCCGATACCTGGCGCAAAGAAAAAACCATCGGCATCGGGCCCTCGATGATCTTGAGCTGTATTCATTTTTTCTAAAATATTACGGTCAATGTCGTCAATTTTTTTTAAATCAAATATCCCTGAAATCCCACACATAAAACATCCTGTTATTTATTATATTAAACGACGGTATAACTCAGCATAGTTGTTAACCATCAAACTGATACTAAAATTTTCCTCAATTCGTTGCCGCCCATTAATGCCATGCTGGTGGCAACAACTGATATCTTTAAGGTAATATTCTATCGCATCAACCATAGCGACCAGATTGTTCGACTCGGTTATTAAGCCCGTTTTCATATGCTCGACCAGCTCAGTATTACCACCAACATCTGTCGCAATCACGGCAGTGCCGGTCGACATTGATTCTAATATCGTATTGGATATGCCTTCCGCAGTCGACGCCAGTACAAAAACATCACTTTGCGCCAATAACGGCGCAATATCGGATCTATCGCCAAGTAAATGGCAATGTGAATTTAATTTTAGGCTCGCTATTTGGTCAGTTAATTGCTCACGATTGCTGCCATCACCGACGATAGTTAATTGGACATTATTATATCCAAGCTCATGCACAATTTTTGCTAGCGCATTAAGTAACAAGGGGTAATTTTTAACATCTACTAAACGACCGACCGCAATGATATTAAAATTTTCAGCTAAGGATTTAGGAGGATTTGTAAATAGCTCGCTATCAACGCCATTACAGATTAATTGAATTCGAGCTGGATCAATGAGAATTTGTTGCGCTAAATATTGCTGAGACTCGCCGGACAAAACAATAAAGCGGTCAATTAAAGGCTGAATTAAACGTCTCAACCAAATATGCTTGCGATTAAATTTAGCCAGTGGACCATCCCAGCCATGCTCTCCATGAACTCGTAATACGCCCAGCCCGATACAGGCTACTTGCGCTTCTATCGTCGAAAGATTTCGGGTATGCACTATCGACGGCTTTAATTGCTTAACAATAGCCCTTAAGCGCCCTAAATAGGAAATAGAACGCCCAGGTAGCTTCTCCAACTCATATATTTTTATCTCTGGTCGCGCCAATCTTTTCACAAACATTGGATCAGCATTACTGATACAAATAATGCTGTGACTAAATTCCTCGGCGGGTAATTTATTAATTAAATTAACCACGCCATTCTCAAGCCCACCAGTAGCGAATTTATAGACAACATGGCAAACATGAATTGGCTTCATAATGATTGAGCGCTCTTAATAGATGACAATGGCTGCTCTGCTACCCATTGTGATAATAGCTGCTGCCCTTGAATTAATCCTTGCGGACTCGACGGGTGAGCGACTGACACAGCCACAACATATAACGGTAATGATGACCCCGTTAGTGCCAATAACCCTTGAGATAACCTAACCCTAGCTTGACTGGCGATAAAAGTACCATCGATAAGATAGCTATAACGAACCAGTCGATGCAGCCCTTGCGCATTGACCAATTGCAGCTCAATAAAGTCCATTGAACCTGTTGTGGCTGGCAATTTCACTATTGTCTTGGCAACTAAAGACCAATATTGCTGATCGTACAACAAATTAGTCGATGTCAGCAGTTCACCTTGGGTTTGCCTATTTGCAAATTTAGCGACATATAACTCAACCTTATTTGTGCTACGTCCTAAATACATTGCAAGTGAATGTGAAAAATCAATTCCCCATAATGTTTGCTCTCGTGGCGTCATGTTAAATGGTGCTGATAACTTTATAATTGCCGGCTGTTGTGGCGGAACAACTGAGTCAATAGTGCGATTAAAAAGCAACGCCACCAATCCAGATATTGCAACCATGATAGTCGGCCAAACGTTAAATTGAGTTTGTTCTGAGCTAATCAACCGCGATTCAGCCTCTGGTTCGCTATCGCAAAAGAAACTGCCAAGATAAAACATCAGTAAGATAACAATCCCAAAAAATAACCAACCATACACCAGGTGATCAGCCCCTGTCGCATATTCCATATCCGACAAATGAGCAATTATTACGATAAGGTAAGCACGAATACCGTTAGCAATAATCGGAATAAAGAAAGCTAAGATCACAAAGAGTAATTGTTTATAAAAATATCGATAATTAAGATAAGCGTACAAGGTTCCTACCGCCAGCGAGGCGATCAAATAACGAATGCCAGAACAAGCAACAGCCACCTCAAACTTGCCAGATGGAATGGTAAGATATAAACCTTCATAAAAAACGGGGATCTGACTTACCTGCAGCATAAACACCGTTATTTCCGCCGTTATATGCTGTAACAACGGAATAATCGCATTACCAAATGGCACTGCAAAAATGACATAACACAGCGGGAATTTGTAATGCTTGGCAAAATCATCACCAAACACCATCCAATAACTGGCGACTATCCCACCAAACACGCCGAGCTGACGAAATACAGAAACTTCGAGCAACTGACCAATTAGCCACAATAAAATAAAACCGACGGTAACAGCCATTCCCCAGTAAGAGCCAACGACATTGGCCCGTAAAAATTGTGCGCGGTCACGAAAAAAGAGCCAACCAACGATAGGTAAAATGACAAAACCATGAGCGAAAGTCTCAGAAGTCGACCAGATTGTAATAGTGGCTACGATAGTTGACCAAAATAACATTGCCCATGTTGCGACTATCAATACGCCAATATAAGTATTGCGTAAATTACTCGCGCTTGATGATTGCTGTTCCTTCGCTGCACTGTGCAATGGGTTCATTTCCATTAAACCTTTTCCTTAGCCGAGATGTTTGGCCAACATAGGGCCTATTTGCTGACTAACAGCCAGTGGTAACTTCTGCCACAGCTTAATTAGCATTTTGTACTTAGGATTACTCGCTGATAATGATGGTAACCCTGTGCTTTTTACTAAGTAATACTGATAACACATCGGGGTAATATCCATGCCCCAATGTTTTTTATAGCGAAAAGATCCGCTATCAAGCTTACTACGTCCAAAATCAAAATAATGACAACCTTGCTTTTGAGCGTGACACATTAATTGATAATACATAAAGTCGTTACTTTTTAACGCTCGGGCTTTAGCTACTCCACCACCATAATGTGGCAGCACCTGGCCTTTATAATAAAAACTCATTACGCTTGAAATCGCTTGTTCACCTTCAAATACCGTTAATATTTCACACCGTGAACCAAATATTTTTTTTAACTCAACAAATGCTTTTTTAGGGAAAACTGGGGTGCCTAAATTTCGAACGCTAGTCGAGTAGATATGATAAAGATTATTAACGTCAGATTCGATTTTGGTGGTTAAGCCATTATTGAGTGATTGGCGTATCACGGCACGTTGCTTCTTTTTTATTCCTGCCAAAATAGCTTCAGGGCTATGCCCAAGCATGCAACCAATCATGACATGCCCCTGCTGTTCGGGTTGCACCATATTCGCACTAATATCACTAGCAGCGGCACCGCGCAACTCCAAGTAATCAACAGCTAACTCATCGGCCAGCAACTTAGCGTAACAAACTAACTCTTGCGCAATATCCGACGAATCTGCAACAACACCACCGAGTACACAAATAGGAGTTGAAATTAAAGAGTGACCAAAGAGCAAACTTTTTTGTTCAACTAAAGGCAGTACCCCTTTTATTTGACCATTTTCAGACCATCTTAAGAAATAACATTGATGACGATATACTGATTCAATCAGCCGCTTCCAACCAGTTAAATGATAAAAGCTGCCTGCTTGATGTTGATCTATATATTGATCCCATTGCTCATAACCGTCAACGGTGAGCAAATCCACATTCCCTGTCATATCAATCCTAATTATTACTAATAAAATGTTGCTTATAAACGTCTTGCATTGTCGACCATTGAAAATCTACCAATAAGCGTTCAAGCCGGCCCTCAAGCCGAGACAAATTTAGATAATGTCTAAACCTAGCTTTGAGCGGAATATTACTCGGGCGAGGCTGCAACAAATCAATTTCCCATGGGTGCATATAAAAAATGCTTGGTTGCTGTTCTGTCGCCAAATAATTAGCCAAAGCCCAACGGCTGAACATGTAAGGATAAAGCCTAAAATAACCACCTCCTGATATTGGCCAGTTTTTATCACGCCAATTTAACGTAGACACAGGGATTTCGATTAAAGAATCAACAGCTTGGTATGGAAACCTCGGCCAGTCTGGCGAGCCGTAATGATCGTGATTAATCGGATAAGTACTGGAGCTGTAAACAAATCCAAGTTCTTTAATTATATCAAATGCCCATAAGCTGTCTTCATTGATCGAGAAGCTCGGCGCGCGATAGCCAATCACAGGCTGACCTGAAATGTCTTCTAATACCTGCTTGGCCGCCGATAAATCTTCGCGAAACTGTGCCGGAGTTTGCTCATGAACTTTTTGGTGCCAAAAACCATGACACGCCAGCTCATGACCCGAATCAACGATATCTTTGATCAGGTTTGGACACTTCTTTGCAACCCAACCAAGGGTAAAGAATGTCGCTTTCACCTGATGACGTTCAAAAAGTTCGAGCAAACGATAGGTATTGCGCTCAACCCGTAGTTCCTGAGCATCCCAACTGCTTAATGGAAACTGCTTAGAAAACGCCGCGACCTGAAAGTAATCTTCGACATCGACAGTTAAAGCATTAACCATTGTATTTTTAATCAAAAGGTTTCTCCCACTCTGTTCCATGTGTAGCTAGATTTACCTAGCACCACGAGTATATAAAACCGTCTCGGCTGTCTGTAATATGATAAAAAGATCAAATAAATAACTGCGATTCTTTATATAATATAAATCAAAAGTTAACTTTTCTAATGAATCTTTATCACTCGCGCCATAAGGATATTGAATTTGTGCCCAACCAGTAACACCTGGCTTAACATGCTGACGTTCATTATAAAATGGTATTGATTCTGATAACTTTTCAACAAACTCAGGCCGCTCAGGCCGCGGTCCAACGAATACCATCTCACCTTTTAAAATATTGTACAATTGTGGCAATTCGTCAAAGCGGTACTTACGAATAAACTGACCAACCCTGGTAACCCGAGAGTCATTTAATGTAGCCCATTGAGCGCCATTAACTTCGGCGTTAATCGTCATGCTACGTAATTTCAGAATATTAAATAACTTACCACCATTGCCAATTCGAGTCTGCGAGTAAAAAACCGGGGCGCGAATACCATCTTCAATCTTAATTGCGATAGCAGCTAACAATATTGCAGGGATAGCAGGAACGGATATAGCCACGGCCATCACACAATTAAATAACCACTGACAGCTTAAATTAAACTTATTACTGCCCGCAAATTTTTCAGAATATATAATCCAATCAGGATTAACCAAATCAATAGCAATTTGGCCAGTTTCATTTTCAATGAAGCTCACCACATCAATGACACTCACACCGCGGGCTTTACATTTTTGCAGGTCGATAAATGGTAAGTTATCACGCCGTTCATCGGTAGCCACAACAACCTGTTCGATATTATGCTGCTGTATATACTGCTCTAATGGCATATCAAGTACTAACACTTCATCACGCTTGATCATGTTAGGTTTATCTTTAGGATATTTGAGGTAGGCATGGATTATAAACTGACGACGGTCAACTTCACGACGCGTGCGATCCTCAATCGAAAAAGCACGTGACCCTGAGCCTAGGATCAAAACACGCCTTTTAATCGTATGTGATACAGTTAAGTTAAGTAACTGGAAGCGTAAATAGCATACAATCAATAGGGTTATTATGGCTGCGAAAGTAACTGGTAAAAATGCCTGCCAGTTATAAGCTGGTGGCTCTGTTAATAGAAAACTAATAACAATAGCAACCAAAAAGCTGACCAATATTCGATGGCGGATAGCGCCAAACTTTTCTCGTAGATTCTTACGGTACAAGCCAAGTGAAAAGGACACAACCAGAGCTGAAATGACAAAAGTAAATACCGCCTGCTGGACGTTATAATCAATTGGATACTCAAAACCTAACATTTTAAAGGTGGAAACAAATGTTTCTGAGAGCATCAGCATCAAGATCAAAATAAGGACAGTTTCAAAAAGCATTAATGCCCTACCATTTTTATTTAAATAACCTGGATCAACGTTTGACAAGCACCTTCTCCTAATTCCTTTTGATTTCATTCCCTGCTGGCATCAATACTAACAACAGATAGTTCCAGTTAAATCTAGTCGACAGTCACGATAAAACAAGCCAGTTCAAAAAATTTATATAAATATGCATCCGCCCATAACAAATCCTGCTCGGCGACTAACACCGAGATACTGGACTTAGTTCAGAGGGTCCGCTACCTTTGTTATTGCTGTTTGTTTTTTATACTGCCGCTACTATCTCATGTAACTACAATGGGCATCTAAAAAATCGTTCTTCATAAATTTTAGGCTGTGACAGAATTTTAAACACAAAATATATATTAGGGACTACTATTAAGAGAGTGTAGTTTCACTCTGCCACAATTTTTATAATTTGACACAGACAAGGGACTAATTTTGCGTCAACTAGGAGGCTTAATTAGTTTAAATAAATGGAGAGATTTTTATGATTTTAAAAAGAAAGGGAATTAACACACTAAGCGTTATTTTTGGCTTAAGTTTAGTGACACTTGCAGGATGCACATCCTCTCTTCAACAGCTTAAGCACGCCACCATTCAGCCTTCATTAACGACCTCGGTCGATAATTATAAATATTTAATCGGTGCAGGTGATTCGGTACAAATATTTGTTTGGCGCAATCCCGAAGTATCAGGCAGCTTTCAAGTTAGGCCCGACGGTAAAATTACGACCTCTTTAGTTGAGGATATTAGTGTGGCTGGTAAAACGCCCAGCATGCTAGCAAGAGAAATAGAACAAACACTAAGTAAATATATCCGAGACCCCATTGTCACTGTAACCGTTAGTAAATTTGTTGGTCCCTTTAGTGAGCAAATTAGAATTGTCGGCGAAGCATCAAATCCACGCGCAATCAGTTACCGAAAAAATATGACCCTATTGGATGTCATGGTAGTAGTAGGCGGCTTAACCGAGTTTGCTGACGGTAACAACGCCCGCTTAATTCGGGTCGTTCATGATAAAGAAGTAACGTTCCGGATTGCATTAGATGATTTATTAAAGTCTGGTGATATCACGGCTAATGCAGACATGCTGCCTGGCGATATCATTATCATTCCTGAGGCATGGTTTTAAATCAGTACTTAGAAAAGATTTTACGTAGTTTACCAATTAATTTGATTGAGAGAGTGTGATCAATGCAGGAATTATACGAGCAAATATGGACTGTTGCTCGCGGTATCTGGCTAAAAAAGAGATATATAGTTGTCTTCTCTTGGTTAGTCTGTATCAGCGGATGGATAGCTATCACAACATTGCCGGATCAATATAGCGCAAGCGCCAGAGTATATGTCAATACTCAATCCTTGCTAAAGCCGTTATTACGAGGCCTCACGATTAGCGCCAATCAGCAACAACAAGTACATTTAATGGTAAAAACGCTGCTAAGTAGACCCAATGTCGAAAAAATTCTTCGAATGGTCGATATGGATATTTTAGCCAGTAACCAAAAAGAATTTGAGCAGTTGGTTGATCGTTTGGCTAAAAACATAAAAATTACAGCGACCAGTCGAGAGAATCTCTACACCATTTCATATTCTGGTAATAATCCCGAACAAGCCACCAATGTCGTTAAAGCCGTACTTAAAGTCTTTATGGAGAATACGGTTGGTCAAACTCGTTCAGATACAGTCACCGCAAGAAATTTCCTTGACGATCAAATTAACGACTATGAGCAAAGACTAACCCACAGTGAGCAGCAATTGACTGAATTTAAACAACTTAATGGCCACTTAATAATCAGTAGTGGCGATGGTTATTATAAGACTCTCAAACAATATCAAGATAATTTTGAAACATCACAACTACTATTACAGGAAAAACTAACCCAACTGAAGCTAGCAAAATCACAACTGATTGGGGAAAGTCCAGCTTTTGGCATATTAAATCCAATTATTAATCGTAATTTTCCTAGCGAATATGATGCGCGGATATCCCAACTCGAACAAAATTTAGATCAGCTAGTATTACGTTATACCCAACTGCACCCAGACGTAAAAGAAGTGCAACAGCGCATTTATCAACTTAAACGATACCGCCGTAAAGAGCTTCGTGAATTGGCAAAAATAGCCCAAAGCAATGGTGCTAATGGCTCAGGAGGACTCAACCAAAATCCGGTATTCCAAGAAATGAAACTTAATGTCATTAACCTTGAAAATGATATCGCAGCTATTAATGTTAGAGTCGAAAATTATCAACAAAAAGTGACCAATTTAAAAAGCAAAATAAACCTAATCCCTGAAATAGAGGCGAAGTTAACTGCTCTCAATCGTGGCTATCAAATTACTAAACAAAAATACGAAGAAATGCTGCGCCGACGTGAGTCAGCATTACTGGCAGAAAAAGCGGATTTATCGGTTGATGATATTCAATTTAAAGTTATTGATCCTCCGCGGGCAAAAACAAAACCTGTAGGGCCCAATCGCGTCGTACTAAATACCTTAGTGTTATTTGTCGGCTTAGGCACTGGTATCAGTTTTGCCTTCATTTTAAGTCAATTCAATGCCGTTATTTTAACCCCTTTTCAGTTATCTCAAATATCAGGCTACCCGGTACTTGGCTCTGTCTCATTAAATGGTAATGCTGGATTGACACGCAAAAACAAACTGAAAAGTCTCCTCTTTGCATGCCTGCTCGTTATCCTAATATTAATGTACGGCGGATTGATCTTACTCGAAACTACAAACACCTTAACACCTCAAATTCGTAATGTGACCCAGGGAGTTATATCGTGAACACTATAGAAAGAGCACTGCAAAAGCAGAATAAAAATCTCGGCCAAGCCGCTAAAACAGTCGAAAGAACAGTGACCACCGAACAGTGTGAGCGTTTCATTAATATCGATATCAATATGCTGGCCGAGAATAACATGATCACTAACCGGTCAGAGCGCAGTCGAATCAATGAAGAGTATCGCTTTATCAAGCGAAAACTGTTACTTAATGCTTTCGGTAAGTCATCACACTTGCTAAAAAAACCTAATATAATTTTAGTCACTAGCACGGTACCGAACGAGGGGAAAACGTTTAACTCGATCAATTTAGCGCTAAGTATTGCACTAGAGCAAGACAAAACAGTGCTATTAGTTGATGCCGATGTCGTTAACCCAAGTATCGGCAAAGAACTGCGATATGAATCAACTAGCGGTTTACTAGATTTTTTACTCGGAAACATAGATGATATCGGAGAGGTCATATATAGTACTAATATTGATAAGCTAAAATTGTTACCGGCTGGTAGTCGTCATCACCTGACTCACGAGTTATTAAGCAGTGATAGAATGGAAGTGCTGGCTAATGAGTTAGCTTCTCGCTACCCAGATCGCATTATCATTCTTGATTCGCCACCACTGTTAGGGGTTAGTGAAACTCAAGTCTTAGCGAGCCTGAGCGGCCAAGCGGTAGTGGTTGTGGAAGAAGCTAGAACAAAAACTGCCAGTATTAATGAGGCAATCAAGTTACTGGATCCTGAACTAGCGATTGGATTTATTTTAAACAAGTCCAACGAACGCAAACGTCAGGGAAATGGATATAGTTACGGATATGGAAATTACTATGGGCTATAAAAAGGCATTGGTTATATTACCAGTTGTTTTAGTTAGTTGCTCGGTTACTGCAGGGAAGTGGAGCCTGACACCAAGTGTCAATATAACAGAGTCTTTCACAGATAATTTATTCCATACGCAGCAAGGCACCACGTCAACATTTATTACCGAACTTAACCCTAGCTTACAGCTAAAGACAACAGGTAAGCAGCTTGACGCCAGTTTATTATACAAACTGGCGAATGTGAGCTATCACTCCGACAGTGATTCGAATGATACAACTGATTATTTTTCAGGTAAATTGAATTTTAAGCTATTAGATGAGCAATGGCTTATTAATTTGTCCGCGGATAAAACACGTACCTTAAACAGCCTGTCTGATGGTATTAATAGTCAAGGGAACTTAGTTACTCCCTCACAAAGTTCGACGACCAATTACACTATTAGTACATCTTTAAATTCAGCTATTCCCGATATATTACTCTATAACATTGACTTAAAAGCCAATAAAATTAGCGGTCAAAGTCAGGACCAATTTAATAATAAAAAAGCTATTTCTAGCTCCATTGCATTAAATAACACCAGCGGGCACACCAAAAGTTATTGGAATGTATCGGCCAATAGAAATCAATTAGTTTCTGACGGCGACACCAATTTTGAACGGCAAATTTTTCACCAATATGCTGCGAGCATGGGCTGGAGTTTTCTTGAGGATTATTGGGTTTTTCTTCAGTATTCAGAGCAAGACAACGATCTGGGTAGTAGCTCAACCGCCAATATTGAATCATCAAGTTATGGGGCAGGACTGCGCTGGTTCCCAAGTAAGAACATTGACATAAAACTTTCTTATAACAAAAGTTTAGATGACATCAATAGTGACTTTTCTAGTATCGAATTGACGATAAAACCAAGTAAAAGAACCCAATTATACCTAACGACTGGCAAACGTTTTTACGGTGACTACTATGATGTGCAATTTAGTTACCGCCTCAAACGGTTTTCCGCGGTAATCAGTTACCACGAAGAAATACATAGTTACAATATCTCACAATTCCAGTCGAACTCGATAGGAAACTTAATCTGTCCCGCCCAAAGCGATTTCAATATTAACGACTGCTATTTCTCATCCTCATTAAGCCCGATCCTAGGGCCGGATCAACAGCTCTTTGAGATCGATATTGTTGGCGCCCAAGAGAGCCAACGCACCACTCTAGACAAGCGTTTAACCAGTACATTTACTTATACTAAGCGGCGAGTCAATTTGGTGACCACTTTTGTTCGCAGTATTAGATATGACTTAGACGCTCAAGGCGAAAGCCATGATAACTCAATCGTGATAAATGCCGGGTATCGTTTGAACAAGCGCTCGAACATTAGCCTAACGTTATCTTATCTAGATAGCACCACAGATAAGAACCAAGCTTCTCAAGCTAAAGCTATCGATAAAACGTTAGCGATTAACTACTCACGAAAACTAGCCAAAGATGCCATAGGGCTGGTTTCGATTTCTCGCTATCAAAGGCAAGCAACAGGAACACTGCAATCCTATGATGAAAATCGATTTTTAATCTCTTTTACTCAGGAATTTTAATACTATGTATGAAGCGTTTTATGGATTAAAACACAAACCCTTCCAGCTTAGCCCTGACCCTGCATTTTTTTATTCGAGTGATCATCATAAAAAAGCCATTAGTTATCTCAAGTATGGCTTATCGCAACGTGAAGGTTTTATTGTAATAACCGGCGCTATTGGCACAGGAAAAACAACGATAGCTCGCTCACTGCTAGAACAAGTGGACCGAGACAATATAGTGGCCGCTCAGTTAGTCACAACCATTTTAAACCCGACTGAGTTGCTCGAGATGATCGTATTATCCTTTGGCATAAGCTCAGACGCCAAAAATAAAACATCACTGTTACATGATTTAGAACAGTTTTTACTTTCCTTGCATCAACAAGGTAAACGCGCTGTTTTATTGGTTGATGAAGCACAAAACTTGCCCGCAGAATCGGTTGAAGAACTTAGAATGCTGTCAAATTTTCAAGTAGGCAAGCACCCGTTATTTCAAAGCTTTTTACTAGGCCAAGATGAATTAAGAATGATCATTCAATCGCCCGGTATGGAACAGTTTCGGCAACGGATTATTGCTTCGTGTCATTTGCAAGCCTTAACCCTTGAGGAAACTAGGAACTATATTCAACATCGATTAATCCAAGCCGGTTGGCAAGGCGAGTCATTAATCTCGTACAGTGCGTTTTCGATTATTCATGCAAAAACTCAGGGGATACCACGCATGATTAATTTATTTATGGATAGATTAATGTTATTTGGTTTCATTGAAGAGTTAGACTATTTTAATATTGAAGCTGTTGATTGTGTTATCGCCGAGATGTCTGGCGAACTGACCATGGCTCAATCCAAAGAGTTACCACCACAAGGCGCGGCTACTATTGTTCAACCGGCTCTGCAGAAAACTAACACCGATTATAGCAATACATTAGAGCAAAAATTAACGCAAGCTACCGAGCAGATGCTGCAATTAAATCAGAAATTAGAGCTGCTATTAAGCAAGCAATAGCCCCACCTAACGAGGAAGTCACATGGACGCGGTTGGGGTATACACTTACTTTATTGCCGGGGTGTTTTTTTCATTTTTATTATTTTTACTGATTACCACCGGGCTTAAAACGTTAAATTCTAAAATATTATTTGGCGCAATCGCGGCAAGTGTTTTTTGGAGCTTTCATGTCTTTATCAGCATAAAATATAATGTACCGACCTATTTTACTTTTTTGTCAGAGCTAGTTAAAAATACTTTTTGGGGCTTGCTATGCCTGAGTTTGCTCACTAAAAGTGACAACATATTTGAACTTTTCAAATTTAATCATCGATTGTCTTGGTATTATATAGTCCCGTTCACCGCCGCAGTAGTGGACATTGCGTTCATTTTAAAGCTCAATAACGATACGGTATGGCTGTTCTTTGCCCAACTAATCCAAGCTATCGCGCTGTTAATAATGGTCGAGTTTCTTTACCGTCAGGGCAGCTCTAGTTTCCGCTGGGGCTTTAAGCCAATTGCCGTGTTTATTGCCGCCATCGCCCTTATCGATATGATTTTATATTCAACAGCAGTTTTACTGCGTGGCATCGATTTTAATCTGTTTTATCTTAGGGCGACGCTACACCTGTTGCTTGCCCCTGTATTGTTGGTTGGGATTAAGCGATTTAAGTCATTAGGTGTTCGTATTTTTATTTCAAGAGAAGTGGTATTTCATTCAACTATTTTGCTTGGAATTTCGCTTTATCTGACATTAATGGCCGCAACAGGTTATTACCTTAACTTAGTCGGTGGCCAATGGAGTATTTATGCCCAGTTAACCTTTATCTGTTTAGCGCTAACCATCTTTGTCGCCCTTTTTATTAATGAACGGCTCAGGCGGAAAATAAAAGTATTTATTAGTAAACATTTTTTTGCTAACCGCTACGATTACCGCCAACAATGGATAACGTTAAACAAATGCCTAGCTAAACCGCCAAGCGATAATTTTTATCACACGGCTCTTTTTGCAATCATTCAGTTATTTGATATTGAGCAAGGTATTTTGATCAAGGCAAAAAATTCTCAACAGGCGCTGGCGAACATTAATTATCAGCAAGACCTTAGCCCGTGGCTCGAATTTATCACAAAATATCAACACCAAAATTCGAAATGGATTATTGACCTTGATGAATATGAACGTTTCCCTGACGTTTATCCTAGCCATTTACACGGTCTGGACCAACTCATTGGCCGACCACTAAAAATTATTGTACCGATCTATTCTAATCACATAATCTATGGTTACTTTATCTTAGCTCGACCAAGCCATAAAGAATTGTTAAATTATGAAGATCGGGATTTACTAATGACCGCCAGTCAGCAACTGGCCGGTTATCTCGCGCTAAACGAAGCAAGCATTAAAATCTCTGAAACAAAACAGTTCGACACATTTAACCAAATGTCGGCTTTCTTAGTCCATGATTTGAAAAATGTTGTTGGTCAGTTATCTCTCATATCGTCGAACTCAATCAAGCATAAAGACAACCCTGAATTTATCGCTGATACCTTTGATACTGTTGCCAATTCGGTCAACAAAATCAATAAAATGCTTAACCAACTGCGAAAGAAAAATGTTAATAATCACTCAGACAGCTCAGTTAACATCACCCAACTATTGATTGAAATAAGTCAGAGTTATTCACTAAAAATTAGCCATTTAACTATTATTCCAGACATAAAGTTGTTGATTGACAGTGATAAGCTGTCGAATGTTCTTTGCCACTTAATTCAAAATTCTTTAGAAGCGACAGGAAAAAATGACAAAGTTGAATTACACTTAAAACAGTATGATTCTAACTGCTCAGTTTCCGTTATTGATACTGGTTGCGGTATGAGTGATGAATTTATTAGAACGCGACTATTTAAGCCTTTTGATACGACTAAAGGCAATGCTGGTATGGGCATTGGTGCCTATGAAGCAAAGCATTTTATTGAAAGTATCGACGGCGAAATTGTTGTTAATAGTAGAATAAATCAAGGGACAAGTATTATCCTGACCATTCCAATGGTCTCGAACTATGGATGAAATCATGCAAATGCAAAAAGCATCGAAAAAAAAATTACTCCTGATTGATGACGACCCAGGCATTTTAAAACAATTAAAATGGAGCTTTACTGATTATGACGTCATCACGGCCGAGAATCGCGAGGCCGCATTAGCACAGGTAAAACTACACCAACCTAGTGTAATCACGCTAGATTTGGGCTTGCCACCCGATCCTACTAATGCCAGCGAAGGTTTGGCGACGTTAACTGCCATATTGAATTTTTGTCCTCATACCAAAGTGATCGTTATCACAGGCAACGACGATAGAAGTCATGCGGTAACAGCAATCGCTTTAGGTGCCAGTGATTTTTTTCAAAAACCAGTCGAACCAGAAATTCTAGGCCACGTCATCGACCGCGCCTTTAATATTCATCAGCTAGAGCTAGATAACCGCCGCTTAAACTTATTCCAATCGACTGACTCAACACTGATTGGTACGAGCGAACCGATGCAAAGAGTCATCAGAATGGTTGAACGCATAGCCAAGAATAATATATCGACCCTGCTACTTGGTGAAAGCGGTACAGGCAAAGAAGTATTAGCTAAATCAATTCATCATTTAAGTGATCGCCAAAACAAACCTTTTATTGCAATAAATTGCGCCTCAATTCCTGAAAACCTGTTAGAAAGTGAATTGTTTGGTTATGAAAAAGGCGCGTTTACTGGTGCCAACAAACTGACCAAAGGTAAAATTGAATGTGCAGAGGGCGGTACCCTATTTTTAGATGAAATAGGCGATATGCCGCTTAATCTCCAAGCCAAAATGCTGCGTTTTTTACAAGAGAGAAGCATTGAACGAGTCGGTGGACGCACAGAAATAACCATCGATGTGAGGGTTATTTGCGCGACTCATCGCAATTTGACCGCCATGATCGAGCAAGAATCTTTTAGAGAAGATTTGTATTACAGGATCAACGAAATATGCATCGAGATCCCTCCGTTGAGAAAACGTGATAGTGACATCATTTTGTTAGCTAAAGCCTTTCTTACACTTTATAGCAAAGAACTCAATTATCGCACCAAAGGGTTTACCGCAAATGCGATTCAAGCGTTAATGTCTCATTCGTGGCCTGGTAATATTCGAGAGTTGCAAAACAAAATTAAATCAGCCGTAATTATGGCAGATAACCCAATCATTGACGCCGACGAACTTGGGCTTGAACTATCTAATCAGCCACTGCAGGTCGCTACTCTTAGAGAAGTTAGAGCAAAGGCTGAAAGTAAGGCGATTATTGCGGCCTATGGCCTATGCAATCAAAATATGTCAAAAACAGCGGAACAGCTTGGCATAACCAGACCAACGCTTTATTCTTTGGTCGAAAAATATCAAATTAACGAACTAAGTCCAGCCGCGAATTAACGCCGAAACACTAGCTGAACAAACTCGCTGATAGCGATGATTAAATCACGCTATCAGTGACGGCATGGCTGACTAAAAAACGATATTTCCCTGATTTCTCAGCCGGAATTTCATCTCTTAGTTCAATTTCAATCGCGACATCCTGGCCTAACCTTTGCTGGAATTGAGTTCTAATTTCATCAACAATAGCAAGCGACAACTCACCTGATTTAGTCACCAGTAATACCTGAGTTAATTCTTTAGAATGCTGAATTATTTTATAATTAACAATATCTGCTAACTCTCTCATTGCATAAGTTAACGCGGCCCCGTGCATTAACCGACCGTCGAGCGCCACTACAAAGTCTGTCGTTCGGCCATGAATATCTTCAAGCATTGGCAAGCCACGACCACATGGACAAGATGAGCATGATATCTTTGCGACATCGCCCGTACGATAACGAATTAATGGGAAGTCACCGGCGCCTAGATGAGTGACTACGACTTGGCCGCTGTTACCATTTGCCACTGTATTACCATCAGGATCGACAATTTCTACCACAATATCTTCCGCCGAAATGTGCATGCCGCCCTCAGGGCACTGGTGAGCAATAAATCCCGAGTCACGACCGCCATATCCATTAGCAACCGGACAACCGAAGACTTGCTCAATTAATTGCCGTTGTTGAGGATACAACAACTCAGAAGTAACGAAAACGGCCTTTATCCCTAAATTGTCTAAAACCACACCGTGGGTGACCGCATACTTTGCTAACACTTCATAAACTGATGGATAACCAAACAGCATTTTAGGCCGATAAGATTGAATGCGTTCTAAAAATTGCTGTATTTTCTCTGGCGTCAAATCAAAAGCAGGCAACAGTTGGGTTCGAAACATAAGATCGCGAATTTGACGAATCCGATCTTGCGCGCCGAGTTCAATCGGCGACCCCCAGACAACTTGCTCTTTATCACCGATATCAACCCCCCACCACCTAGTCGCTCGCCACTTTTGTGCAACATCATGACTTACCCGATCCATACCCAGTAAAAACGATAACGGCGTGCCTGATGATCCAGCGGTACAGCCTTTGATCATTTTCCCGGCTTTAGTCGAGACTATTTGCTCAAAGTTTTCACTAATCAGTGGCTTGGTAATAAAGGGAAGTTTTGCTAAGTCAGCAACCGTTTGAATATCTTGCGGTTTTAGATTGAGTGAATCTAACATCGTCCGATAATAAGGTACATTGTGATAAACCTCATTAATGAAACGATGCAACCGACGGCTTTGCTCCGTTAATATTTCTTCTGTGGTTAACCACTGCGATTGCTCTAATGATTTTCGAATGGCGACACTGCGATGCGACTTTAATTGCTCATGTAATGGAAATAAATAACCACTGACGAATTTGGTATATAGTGAATTGCTCATAGCTTCCCTGTCATATTTTTTTATGCTTGTTATTAATAATAGAACCTAATGCGCAATAAAACTGTTTCATCGACTAAAAATTGAAGATATCGTGGCCAAATCTTCAATATTTATTGGTCAGTTGCGTATTTTGGTTATAATGCCTTTATTACATCATCGTCAAAGATTCACCATGAGAATTCCACGAATATATTACTCACAAGACTTGAGCGTTAATATCGAAATAGCACTTGAAGCAGATGCCGCTAATCATGTCGGGCGAGTTTTACGCCTGAGCACTGGTGCTGAAATTATTTTGTTTAATGGCCAAGGTGGTGAATATCGCGCCTGCCTAACAGAATCAAGCAAGAAAAATGTCAAAGCCCAAGTGAACTCATTTTCAGATATTGATCTTGAATCACCACTGGCCATTCATTTAGGCCAAGGAATATCTCGTGGCGATAAAATGGAAATGACGATTCAAAAAGCCGTTGAATTAGGTGTGACCGAAATAACGCCGTTATTTAGTGAGCGTTGTGGGGTCAAATTAACCGGCGAGCGATTGCAAAAAAAACTAAATCAGTGGCAAAAAATAATTATTTCAGCTTGCGAACAATGTGGCCGTAACACGATTGCGACCATTAATCCGCCTTTGCCATTAGATCAATGGCTAGCGCAGCCAAGCAATGAACTAAAACTAAATTTACACCCAAGAGCCAAGTACTCCATTAATACGCTGCCCGAACCAAGCCATGGTATTCGATTGTTAATAGGGCCTGAAGGCGGTTTGTCAGATCCAGAAATTGAACTGGCCGCGAGCCAGGGGTTTGACGAGGTATTGATCGGCCCGCGCGTTTTACGCACAGAAACTGCAGGTCTCACCATTATTAGTGCCCTGCAAACCCGCTTTGGTGATTTGGGTTAACTACACGATTATTAGATAGGAAAAGTTATGACAATTAAACTCGGCATATTGATGGATCCCATTGCAGACATCAATATCAAAAAAGACAGTAGTTTTGCAATGTTAATGGCAGCCCAAGCTCGCGGTTACGAACTTTATTATTTAGAGATGAATGACCTATATCTTGAAGGCGGTCATACCTATGCTCGAGTGCGTAACCTGAGTGTTAAACAAGACCCACAAGATTGGTACCAACTAAGTAATGAACAAGAAATCCGGTTAAGTGATTTGGACGTTCTATTGATGCGCAAAGATCCGCCATTTGATACTGAGTTTATTTACGCTACCTACCTACTTGAGCGCGCTGAAGATTATGGTTTGTTGGTGGTCAATAAACCGCAAAGCTTGCGCGACTGTAACGAAAAACTATACACAGCCTGGTTCGCTGACCTAACCCCAGCCACCTTAGTAACACGACGCAGTGATAAAATTCGTCAGTTCTATCAGCAGCACCAAGACATGATCCTAAAGCCGCTTGATGGCATGGGTGGCGCATCAATATTTAGAGTAAAAGCGGGCGATCCTAATGTTGGGGTGATTATAGAAACTCTCACTCAACACGAAACTGTCTATACGATGGCGCAAGCCTTTGTGCCAGATATTAGCAATGGTGACAAACGCATTCTGATTATTGATGGTAAGCCAATGCCGTATTGCTTGGCACGGATCCCTGCTAAAGGCGAAACCCGCGGTAATCTAGCCGCAGGAGGTCGTGGAGAAGCAAGGGCGTTAACAGAAACCGATTGGGAGATTGCCAATACCATCGGGCCTAAACTCAAAGAAAAAGGGTTAATCTTCGTTGGTCTTGATGTTATTGGCGACAAAGTCACCGAAATTAACGTCACAAGCCCAACTTGCATCAAAGAAATAGAAGCCGCTTTTGATATCGACATTACTGGCGCGTTAATGGATGCTATCGAAGTTCGCCTTGGCCACAAAAAGGAACAATCATGAGTCAAGCACAACCCGTTAAAGCGGCCATCGAGCGAAAACTAACCGAGCAACTGCAACCGCACTATTTATTGGTTGAAAACGAATCTCATATGCACTCAGTGCCACCAAATTCTGAAACCCATTTTAAGGTCACTATTGTGACATCAGCCTTTGACGAAGCTCGTATGGTCAAACGTCATCAAATGGTCTATCAGGTACTGAGCGAAGAGTTAGCAGGTCCTGTTCATGCATTGGCATTGCACACCCTTACTCCAGCGCAATGGCAAGCAAGCTCAAAAGAAATGCCACAATCGCCTAATTGCTTAGGCGGCGGAAAATAATCTGCGACATCGGCCCTAAGTGATATATTTAGGGCCTGACTTATTATACCAATTACATTGCTCTTTCTAGCAACAAGATAAGCCAACTATTTAATGGCATTGTTATCGTAATTAGCTACAATCTATATATATCATCACTCTGCGCAGGCTAGCGAATGAATAACATAATGAAGTTAGGCTATACCATAACCACCCTGCTTATGCTCGGTTTTAGCGTTAGCAGCATCGCACAATCTCACTCACCGGCTCAGCAATGTTTGCAATTACCCGAGCGACAAGACCCTTGCACTAACTTAATTTACAGCAGCTTTAATAACAACGGTGTCAACACCCAATTTTGCTTATGTAAAAGTGATAAAAGCAAGCTAATTACCTTGTTTGAACAAGGTAATACCGCTGATGATTTTAAACTTATTCGCCAGCTCGTCAGCCAATATCGCCTAACACAACCAGAACTGCTCACGTTACTGCAAAGTGTGTATTAAGCAGCACAGCCTCAGTTATATTTCGTTTCACTGCTAACATCTTGCTTGCTGTGCACCAGCGCAGCTATTGATGATAAAACTCCATTTGCCAGCCCTTTTATTCGCTTAATCAGTTATAATGCCTGCCATTAGCTATCATCCGATTTAGATACCCATGTCAAAATTATCAAACCCTAGTCAAGTGCTAGAACGAAATATAGAACTATTTAAAAACAAACGCGTATTAGTCGCAGGTTTTAACGATGATAGTTTTATCGACACCCTGGCTCAGTCCGGCGCCAGCCAAATAATGGCTTATGGTCATGACTATCATAATCACATTACGGTTGAACGCACATTAAACCGTGACAATGTTGAGCTGCAATTTGGCGCTTATTACGACAACAAAGATCACCAACCGTGGCAACAACTGATCCTTTACTGGCCAAAAGCCAAGCAGCGTGCGCTATATTTACTGGCCAATTTATTACCTCACCTAGAACAAGGGGCCGAAATTTATTTAGTCGGTGATAATAAAGGCGGCATTAAGTCTAGTGCAAAACTGCTAACTGACTATGTAAGCGGCGCTACAAAAATAGATTCAGCACGCCATTGTTCTTTGATCCGAGCCGAGTTTAACACCCAAGTCGCAAGCTTTGTTAAACAAGATTGGCTCAAGCAATACCAAATAGAATTAGATGGTATCACCATCAATATTCATTCGTTACCGGGCGTATTTAGCCATGGTGAACTAGACCTTGGCACTAAGTTATTACTTGAAAATCTTGGTCATCTTAAAATGAAACGAACGCTCGACTTTGGTTGTGGCTGTGGCGTAATAGGCAGTTACATCGGCTTAAAACGCCCAGGTATTCCGCTTGAACTGGTTGATATTGATGCCTTAGCCATTGAGTCGGCCACCTTAACGTTAGCCGCCAATGGCATTAGCGCTAAAGTTTATCCTTCTGACGGCTTTTCGGATACTCACGGTAAATTCGCCACTATCGTGTCTAATCCGCCGTTTCATACCGGGATCAAGACAGATTATAAAGTGCCTGAACAGTTTATGAGCCAGGCGCCAAGCCAATTAATGGATGGTGGCCAACTGCGAATCGTGGCAAATAACTTCTTGAAGTATGAGCCGATTATTGATCGTCATTTTGCCAAGCAAGAGCTCATCGCAACTAACACTAAATTTAAAATCATATCAGCAAGAACTTAACGTAAACGCTCGATAAAAGAACCCACCACTGTCTGCTCAACCCCGCTGAGCAGACAAGGTACTAAGCTGAGTTCATCACGCTCAATGCTAAAAATGGCATTTTGGTTAAACATCGTCGCTAAGCTAACGCCTTGCTTTAGTGAACAATTCACCACCAAGCTTTCTTCAGCATGACTAAAATCAAAATTACCCGCTAAAACCCGTAGATATGACAACCCCAGCTGCTTTAGTTTGGCTTGCAGCAACAGGTTTAACTCGATATTGCTCTGGCTCTCTAACAACGCGCCATGAGGATTGTTAGCCGTTATAATGACAAAGCTATCACCGAGCAGCTCGCGATTAACACCTTTGAAATAGGTGCCTTGATACAAATACCAAAGATGATGGCTCTGGTTTCTACCCATCACGCTAGCCGTAATCGCGCGTCTAGCAATAACGATACATTATTAGCTTTAATCATCGATTGACCCTCACAAATTAATTAATCATTAGTTTAACGCCACCGTGACGACTAAGAATGCATTAGAACCAATATATATCCAAGATGAATTAGCAATCTCAGCGGACAATTAGACACTTTACTTACTAATATTTAGTGTGAAGTTTCACGCAAAAACCACCCCTAAGTTAAGCTATAGCTGGCTATAATCAAACATTTAGACTACTATAGCTATTACAATCGTTATTCTTACATAAGATAAGCAATTACAACAACTTTGCTGTTATTGTTTGCTCTATTACTGCTAAATATTTAGGTGCCCAAAATGCAAAGCCCTCACATTCTAATCGTTGAAGATGAGTTAGTTACTAGAAACACATTAAGAAATATCTTCGAAGCTGAGGGGTACATTGTACATGAAGCAAACGACGGCGATGAAATGAACCGACTGCTTAATCAAGCACCGATTTCATTGATTATAATGGACATAAACCTACCGGGTAAAAATGGTTTATTGCTCGCCAGAGAGTTAAGAGAAAAAGATAATATCGCACTTATTTTCCTGACCGGACGCGATAACGAAGTAGACAAAATTTTAGGTCTTGAAATCGGCGCTGACGACTACATCACCAAGCCTTTTAATCCGCGCGAACTTACGATTCGTGCCCGTAACTTATTAGGTCGCACTCGTAACCCGGTTGAAGAAAAGCAGCCTTCAATGGTCGAACGTTACCGCTTTAATGACTGGGTGCTTGACGTAAATTCGCGTTCGCTAGTTAGCCCAACGCAAGAGAACTTCAAATTGCCACGCAGTGAATTTAGAGCCATGGTTGAATTTTTAGAAAACCCTGGCAAGATCTTAACGCGTAACGATTTATTGTTAAAAATGACCGGCCGCGAACTAAAACCTCATGATCGCACCGTCGATGTTACCATTCGCCGGATCAGAAAACATTTTGAGTCACACCCAAGCAGCAGTGAGATAATTACCACTATTCACGGTGAAGGTTATCGCTTTTGTGGCAAGTTAGAGGCTGAATAGTCCGTAAGCCAAGCACAAAAAAACCCGATTAAGCTCGGGTTTTTTTATGTCTGATCCTCACTCTATAATATCTGTGAGTTCTTTCTTAATAACGATGACAAATCCGACTATCAAGGCAATTGACCTCAACTAGTTCCAGTTAACTCGCGATTAAGTATTCGCGTAACTCAGCAACATCACCAGCATAATACTGCTTAATACTATCGATATAATCAGGGTAATTATCTAACCAATCAGCGGCCGAGTTATCTTGGATTTTTTGCGACAGTTGACACAAACGACGTAAACCAACCGAACCAGCTGCACCTTTCATTTTATGCGCTTCTTCGACCAGCAACTTATTATCACCAGCCTGATGATAAGCAATTAAGCTATCAATATATTGCGGGAAATGTAGTTCAAAAATATCAACACTGCCTAGTAAAGCCTGGCCACCAATGGCCTGAGTGTATTGAACTAATATATCTAGATCTAGCGCCGGAACCTGCGCCACGTTTACTAATGAAGCCATAAGGTAATTAAACTATTTATCGTAAAAAAACAATTTTATCACCTTGGTCAGTTTAATACCAATTTGCAGCAGTTTTTGATCAACGCCGCTATCACTATCATTAGCTCGCGCCACTATCTTTGTCGGGTAATATTTAACTCAAGCTGATCAAAAGAGCAGTATATTTTGTAAGTCCCATCCAACATTAAGCCACCAAAAACAACCGTGCTTTTCTGGTTTTTAGCCAAGACAATTTTGAATTGATGATTTTTACCCGCCCAGCCAAGCCATTGTTTTGGTCTAGTGATACAAGCTTGCTGCGTAAATTTAACGAAGTTGTCACTGCGAAATAAGCTCTCAAATTTAGCTACACCACCTTCAAACTGCAATGGAGATTTTTTCCAATTAGCATAACTAAAATTGATGCCTTGGTTTGAAATTTCCGCTTGATCCTGTGGGGTTAAATAATTCAAACCAATATTATTGAGCTCCATTGCTTGGTTGCTCGCCACGGTACCAGCATGATCAACGATTGTTACACCACCATTGCCGACAACTTTGAGTGACGTTGTCCCTTTATTCGTTCGCACCAATAAACCGGTTAGCTGATCTAGCCCAATCCCCAATTGATTGTTACTATCGAAGCTCACTTTAGCTAAACGACCAAAGTTACTTTCACGTGAAATCTTGCTATCAATAACTCCCAACTTAAACAAGCCAAGCCCACCAGCGGGATTATAACGCACTCGACGATTATCACTAACGCGGCATCGACTCGCTGTTTCACAGCCGGTATAAGTTGACGTCCCTTTAGTAAAGGCCATTTCACTATCACCATCAACCATCATTACCACGGGTTGCTCATTTTGATCTAGACCACCGGTCATCGCCAAGGTAGCGCCACCGATAGAGGCAACAAATAGTTTGTTATTTAACATCTTCGATTCAATCAACTGTAATGCTAAAGAAGGCTGCCCTTTGGCATTAACAAAAGTATTACGTAACAAAACAGCTGAGCTGCCGATAAAAACCACGGCATCAGCAGCCGTGATATCCTCGATCATTTTAAATGGTTGGTTGCAATATTCATTTTGCCGCTCAACTAAATCGGGATAAATTCGAGCCCGTTGATAATTATTACTGACATTATTACGGTACGAAGGCAGCTGATTACATCCAGTTTTTTCATCGAGTAACCTCGCTAACGCACTGTCTAATGGTAGCCAGCTCGCTTTAGCACCTAACTGATTAAACAAGGAAGTAAAGCTATCGACATTTTTAAAAGGATCGCGCTGGCCGGCTGTTATCAACAAAATATTCGGCTGTTTGCTTTTACCAACAGCTCTAGCTTGCTCAACAATGGTGCTGTATAACACCATCGCTGGCTTGTCGTATTTATCGGTTAAATTAACTTTTTCTTTAATTCGATTAGTAAAGCTATCAACTTGAGGCTTCTCGAAATGATCGAATAACATACTTAGTTCAGCAGTTGTCAGTTGGGAAAAGAGCGAGTAACCGCTTAAATGGCGCCCTTGACTGACCACCTTTATGGCGCGAAAAAGCGTCACTAACTGAAACTTAGATAAAGTGTCATTACTGGATGTTTTGGCTAACGCTAACAGCACTAAATTTAAATCATAACGAAATGCCTGACGCGAAAAGTGCCACAGTCGGCTCGCCATTAGTCGTTCAACTTGGACCGGTGATACCCGGTATAAAGTCGCTTGGCGACCGAATGAAAAAGCAAGTTCACTCAACTGTTGATTATTACATTGGGTTAGGTCACTACTGCGGCAAAATGCTAAATCACTGCCAATTAACATTAGCTGATAGGCACGTTCTTGGTCGTCACTCTCATTAACGTTATTCTTGGCCTCAACAGCAATACTAAGGAACAAAAATAACCAAACAACCATCCTTGATACAATCATTTATAATTTCCCTAGGCTAACTCGCTGATATACTTATTCAAGATACCAGAAAACCTCAGTGTCAGCCATTGCCGATAGTCAATAAAATCAAGTTAAATACCGATATTAATAACAAATAGCCATTATTTGTCATTTTCAAACTAATCATCTTATGGTCGGTGTTTTTATCATAAAAATTATCCAACGCAAACCATAGTTTTGCGCTGGGATAGCGTGATATAATCCGCGTTCAAAAAATCATACACCCGCTGTAACTATTAAGCTTACTTCTTAGATTATGGCTACTTAACATCAATTGTCGGAGCCATTATTAATGCCTCACCAAATGCCAGATATTGCGAACAATGTAAATGCTCAAACCGAAGGCAACTTAGAATGGGTTGGAATGGACCATATTGAAATGCCCATTATGGTTGAAGCACAAGATCAAGCACCGCAAGTTGTTGCCGCAAAAGTAGCAGCCTTTGTTAATTTAACCGTACCGCAGGCCAAAGGCATTCATATGTCTAGACTGTTTTTGCGAGTTGATCAATTAGCCAATGAACAAACGCTATCGCCACAAAATGTCTCTAGTGTATTAAACGATTTCATTGCCAGTCATGACGACTTAAGTGATCAGGCTAAACTTGAGTTTAGGTTCGATTATCACCTGCGCCGCCCGTCTTTATTAAGTAAAAAAATGGGCTGGAAAGCATACCCTATCGTACTGACCGGCCAGCATAAGGCGGGACAAGTCCAATTAGAGTTAAGCGTAGACATTCCTTACTCATCTACCTGTCCTTGCTCTGCAGCTTTATCACGTCAATTAATTCAACAAGCATTTATTGAACAGTTTTCGCAGCACCAACAACTAAGCCAAGATGAGGTTGTCGCATGGTTAGGTACCAGTGAAGGGATTATTGCGACCCCGCACAGTCAGCGTAGTATCGCCCAAATAAAAATTAAATTGCCCTTAGACATCGAACAATTTCCAATTAAGTCACTAATCGATTTAATTGAGCAAACGCTGAAAACACCAGTGCAAGCCGCCGTTAAGCGCGAAGATGAACAAGAGTTTGCCCGCTTAAACGCCGCTAATTTAATGTTTTGTGAAGACGCAGCTCGAAAAATAAAACATAGCCTCAATGGCACTGATTATCCAGATTACTGGGTCAGAATAAACCATTATGAATCGCTCCATGCCCATGATGCGGTATCTATCACGGTCAAAGGTGTCGAATCGGGCTACAGTGCGTAGTTGGTTCACCTAATAAGTTAAGCCAGCATCTACGCGCTGGCTTAACCAACACAATAAAGCAACAACAACCTAACATCCCCCTTTTAGCATCAAGTCAGCATCAACCTCTCCACCCGCTTAAGTCAAAACAGCAAACAAAAACAAACACTTAAAATACAACAAGATAGCAAAATAACACATCCCGAGATTCATTTATTTCAATTGTACATTAGACTAACCTCGATTTGACTTAGTTTATTATCCGCGATATTTTTAGTCACTCGTTTTTAACATTTGTAAGCTATAGCGCAGTTGTAGTAATCACTACCTTTTTGCATAGCATCTGCATCAATAGTTCCTTGGAGGTAGCGCAATGGCATTAACTAATCCAGCCTTTGAAAAAGACAATTGTGGTTTTGGTCTTATCACCCAAATGGATGGCCACCCCAGTCACCGTATCATTAGAACCGCAATCTATGGTCTAGACCGCATGCAACACCGAGGTGGCATTGCTGCCGACGGTATCACGGGAGATGGTTGTGGCTTATTAATGCAACGACCTGAAGAGCTATTTAAGAGCGTTGCCGCCGAAAATAACTGGTCGCTTAGCAAAAAATACGCTGTTGGCATGTGTTTCTTAAATACCGATCCCGTATTAGCCCAGCAAAGCCGCCAAATATTAGTCGAAGAGCTAGAAAAGGAAACCATGGCGGTGGTCGGTTGGCGTGAAGTGCCAATCAATAAAGCCGTGCTTGGACCAATCGCCTTGGCCGAATTGCCAGTGATTGAACAAGTCTTTATCAACGCCCCTGCAGGTTGGATTAGCCGAGATATCGAACGACGCCTATATATGGCGCGTCGCCGCGCGGAAAAACGTATTACCAATGATAGCGAGTTCTATATTGCGAGCCTTTCATCGATGGTAACAATCTATAAAGGACTGGTTAAACCGGCTGATTTAGCGGCTTTTTATCTCGATTTAGCCGATTTACGCACCAAAAGTTCAATTTGTTTATTCCACCAGCGATTTTCAACCAATACGTCACCAAAATGGCCGCTCGCTCAGCCTTTTCGGTTCTTAGCCCATAATGGTGAAATTAATACCATTTCAGGCAATCGTTTGTGGGCAAAAGCCCGCGCTTATAAATTTAAATCGCCGTTATTACCAGACTTGCAAGACGCAGCTCCCTTTGTAAGCGCCAGCGGTTCGGATTCATCATCGTTAGATAATATGTTAGAACTTTTACTGGTGGGCGGCATGGATTTATATCGCTCAATGCGCATGCTCATTCCACCAGCGTGGCAATCTAACCCGATTATGGATGATGATTTGCGCGCATTTTATGACTTTAACTCGATGCACATGGAACCATGGGATGGACCCGCAGGCATTGTCATGACCAACGGTCGTCATGTGGCCTGCGCTGTTGATCGCAATGGTTTACGCCCAGCACGTTACGTTGTGACCAAAGATCGCGTGCTGACTTTAGCTTCTGAAGTTGGCATTTGGGACTACCAACCCGATGAGGTGTTAGAGAAAGGCCGCGTTGGACCCGGTGAACTACTAGTCGTCGACACCTATACCGGTAAACTCACTTCAACCTTTGATATCGATAATGAATTAAAAAGCCGCCACCCGTATCAACAATGGATGGCGAACAACACCAAACGGCTGACCCCTTTTGAGCAACGCATCGAGTCAACCTCAGGCCAACGTAGCCTGACCGACGATGAGCTGGCTATTTATCACAAGCAATTTGGCTACAGTAAAGAAGAAATTCACGACGTGCTGAGCATTCTAGGCCGAGACGGCCAAGAAGTAACCGCTTCAATGGGCGATGATACGCCAATGGCCGTGTTATCAACCCAGCAACGATCGGTGTTTGATTACTTCCGTCAAAAATTCGCTCAAGTCACTAATCCGGCCATCGATCCGTTACGTGAAGCGCACACTATGTCACTCGTCACGTGTGTCGGTAATGAACAAAATCTGTTTAAAGAAACCTTAGGTCACGCCAACCGTATTTTGTTTGACTCACCAATTTTAGTCTACAGCGATTTAGAACAACTGCGTCAACTCGACGCTAAGCTATATCCAATGGCCGAGCATTCAATTAATTACAATCCTGACATCGGCCTCGAACAGGCCATTATTAATTTATGCGACCAAGCGCAATTAAGTGCCGAGCAAGGTGCGACCCTAATTTTATTATCCGATCGAGATATCAGTGCCAATACCATCCCGATCCCAGCGGCAATGGCGGTGGGCGCATTGCAACATCGCCTCGTCAACAACAACCTGCGTTGTGATTCCAACATCATTATTGAAACGGCGGCCGCCCGCGACCCGCATCAGTTCGCAGTCTTATTAGGCTTTGGTGTGACCGCTATTTATCCTTATATAGCCTATGAAACTCTGCTCGAGCTGGTTGAGCATGGAAAAATTGATAAGTCGCCAAAAGAAGCGGTTATCAATTACCGAAAAGGCATTAACAAAGGCTTGATGAAAATCATGTCAAAAATGGGCATTTCAACCATCGCGAGTTATCGGTGTTCGCAATTATTTGAAGCGATTGGCTTGGCCAATGAAGTGGTCGATTTATGTTTTAATGGCGTAACCAATCGCATTAAAGGCGCTGATTTTGACGACTTCTCTGCCGATCAATTAATTTTACGTCAAAAAGCCTACACCAAACGACGCAAAGTAGATCACGGCGGTTTATTAAAATATGACCATCGCGGTGAATACCATTGTTATAACCCCGATGTTGTGCAGTTATTACAAAAAGCGGTCAAAAGCGGCAGTTATCAAGACTATCAATCATTTGCCAAAGCGGTAAACAATCGCCCAATCGCGACGCTTCGCGATTTATTTGCCCTTAAGCCATCTGACCAACCAATATCGCTAGATAAAGTCGAAGCGGCCAGCAAATTGTTTCCACGATTTGACAGTGCGGCGATGTCGATTGGTGCACTAAGCCCCGAGGCCCATGAAGCACTAGCCGTGGCAATGAACCGGCTCGGTGGCCAATCAAATTCAGGGGAAGGCGGCGAAGATCCATTGCGCTTTAATAGCGAGCGTAACTCAAAAATAAAACAAGTCGCGTCTGGTCGATTTGGGGTCACCGCCCATTATTTAATGAACGCCGAAGTCATCCAAATTAAGGTCGCGCAAGGGGCTAAACCTGGTGAAGGTGGCCAATTACCCGGTGATAAAGTGTCGACCGAAATCGCCGCTTTGCGTTATGCAACGCCTGGCGTCACCCTAATATCACCACCTCCACACCATGATATCTACTCGATTGAAGATTTAGCCCAGCTAATTTTTGATTTAAAACAAATCAATCCTAAAGCGCTAATTTCAGTTAAATTAGTCTCAGAACCTGGCGTCGGCACCATCGCTACCGGGGTAGTAAAGGCCTATGCCGATCTAATCACCGTCTCAGGTTACGATGGTGGCACCGGTGCTAGCCCGTTAACCTCGGTTAAATATGCTGGCAGCCCGTGGGAACTAGGATTAGCCGAAGTTCAACAAGCCTTGGTTGAAAACGGTTTACGCCACAAGGTCAGACTGCAAGTTGATGGCGGCCTAAAAACCGGACTCGATGTCGTTAAAGCAGCTATTTTAGGCGCAGAAAGCTTCGGTTTCGGTACAGCTCCGATGGTCGCTTTAGGCTGTAAATACCTTAGAATTTGTCACCTTAATAACTGCGCTACCGGTGTTGCCACCCAAAACCCTCAATTACGTGCACAAAATTTTCACGGCCTACCAGAAATGGTCGCCAACTATTTTGAGGCGCTCGCACAAGATATCCGCGAGATCATGGCCTCGGTCGGGGTCGAAAAACTGACTGATTTGATTGGCCGTACCGAGTTACTTGAAGTCATCGCCGGGCAAACAGCTAAGCAGAGCAAACTCGACTTATCTGATATTTTATATCAGCCACAACCTAAACCAAACTGTGGGGTTTTTTGGCAAGAACATAATCCGGCCTATGACGAAGGCCAAATGAATAAGCTGCTCAGACTCAACTTAACGAGTGCGATCACCGCAAAGTCTGGTGGCCAATTTCATTTTGATATTCGCAATACCGACCGCTCGGTCGGCGCTTCCATCAGTGGCCTAGTGGCAACCCATCATGGCAATCAAGGCATGAGCGATGCGCCAATTGAGTTAAAATTTACTGGTACCGCCGGCCAAAGTTTTGGGGTGTGGAATACCGGTGGCCTGCATATGTCGATTGTTGGCGATGCCAATGATTATGTCGGCAAAGGCATGACGGGAGGTCAATTAGTTATTCACCCACCGCTGGGCACCGCTTTTAAATCGCATCAAGCCAGTATTATTGGCAATACTTGCTTATATGGCGCAACGGGTGGCAAGCTGTTCGCCGCCGGCCAAGCAGGCGAACGTTTTGGCGTTCGAAATTCAGGGGCCGTGGCTGTTATTGAAGGCATGGGTGATAATGGCTGTGAGTACATGACCGCTGGCGTCGTCGTGTGCTTGGGCACAACCGGCGTTAACTTTGCTGCCGGCATGACCGGCGGGTTTGCTTACCTTATTGACGAAGATGACAACATTAATCAGCGCATGAATCATGAATGTGCCGAAGCTATTCCATTGGCACACCCAGCCTATCAAAATCATCTCAAGGACCTAATCAAAGAGCATTACCAGTTAACGGGCAGTCAGCGCGCTTATGAAATATTAACCAACTTCAGCTATTGGCTACCTAAGTTTTTATTAGTAAAGCCAACCACAGCCAATATAACCACGATGTTGCCAACGGCCAACAAAGTGCTAACACTTGATGTAAAAGCGGGGTAACTAGGTCATGGCTAACAATGAAAAAACACCAGTCATAAAGGCGGGTAATGATTTCCAATTTATTGAGGTTGGACGCCAAGATCCGTCTAAAAAACCGATCAAGCAACGCACCGAACAATTTATCGAAATTTATAATCTGTTTGAACAACCAGAGGTAGAGCAACAAGCCGATCGCTGTCTCGATTGTGGCAACCCCTATTGCCAATGGAAATGTCCATTACATAACTACATTCCAGATTGGTTAGAACTGGCAAAAAATGGTCGAATTATTGAAGCGGCCGAATTATGTCACGAGACCAATACATTACCTGAAGTTTGTGGTCGTGTTTGCCCACAAGACCGATTATGCGAAGGCGCTTGCACCATCAATGACGACTTTGGCGCCGTCACCATCGGCAATGTCGAAAAATACGTGACTGATTTAGCGCTCGCTCAAGGCTGGCGTCCTGATTTGTCAGCGGTCGTCGCAACCGGAAAAAAAGTCGCCATTATCGGCGCTGGCCCCGCAGGGCTCGGTTGTGCTGACATTTTAATCCGGAACGGTGTCAGCCCGGTTGTGTTTGATAAAAATCCAGAAATTGGTGGCTTGCTCACCTTTGGCATTCCCTCGTTTAAACTTGAAAAATCGGTGATGATCCAGCGCCGTGAATATTTTGAGTCACTCGGCGTTGAGTTTAAGCTCAATATCAATGTCGGTACTGACATTAGTTTTGAACAGTTGCAACAAGACTATGATGCCGTATTTTTAGGCATGGGCACCTATTCGTATATTCGGGGTGGCTTTAGCAATGAGTCGGCACAAGGGGTTTACGACGCCCTGCCCTATCTCATAGGTAACACCAATAAGTTAATGGGTTATCAAGATCCCGAAAATCCATTTGTCGACTTAGCGGGTAAAAGTGTCGCGGTACTCGGTGGTGGTGATACTGCGATGGATTGTGTGCGAACCGCTATTCGCCAAGGAGCGCGCGAGGTTAAGTGTATTTATCGCCGTGATGAAGCCAACATGCCCGGCTCAAAGCGTGAAGTTCAAAATGCCAAAGAGGAAGGAGTCGAGTTTGTATATAATCGTCAACCGCTCGATGTCGTCGCTGACAATAGCAAGGTCACGGCAGTAACACTCGTCGCCACCCAAATGGGTCAGCCCGACGAAAATGGTCGTAGCCGCGCCGAGACAGTCGCAGATTCTCAATACGATTTAGCGGTTGATGTGGTTATTATGGCCTTTGGCTTTAAACCTAATCCACAACCCTGGTTTAGCGAGCACGGCATCGAAACCGATCAATGGGATCGCGTTGTCGCCAACCGCAGTGAACTGCCTTTTCAGACCACCAACGAAAAGGTCTTCGCGGGCGGTGATATGGTGCGCGGATCAGATCTCGTGGTCACCGCAATCGCCGAAGGTCGTGATGCGGCAGAGGGAATATTGCAATACCTCAAATTATAAAACTTTAACCGCCATATCCGCTAGCCGATCTTAACTAACTACGTTAAGATCGGTTTTTTATTATTAGGAATTACGCGATGAAAATTGGCATTATCGGCGCTATGGAACCAGAGGTTGCTGTTTTACGCAATCAAATCGACAACCTAACGACCGAAATTTACGCGGGCATCGAGTTTTACAGCGGCCAAATTAACGGCCATGACGTGGTAGTTAGCATGTCTGGCATTGGTAAAGTTGCCGCAGCGGTTTCGGCTACATTACTGATTGAGAAATATGCACCTGACTGCATCATCAATACTGGTTCAGCGGGCGGTTTCGATCCGAGCTTAAACGTTGGCGATGTCGTAATCGGTAGTGAAGTACGCCATCACGATGCTGACTTAACAGTGTTTGGTTACGAAATTGGACAACTGCCTAAAATGCCTGCTGCTTTCTTACCGCACCCAGAACTCGCACGCGTTGCAGCAGAAGCTGTCGCTAACTCACCAAGCAACGTTAAAGTTGTTACGGGTTTAATTGCAACAGGTGACACTTTCATGTCAGATCCTGCGAACGTTGCAAAAGCACGCGCTAATTTCCCAACCATGCAAGCGGCGGAAATGGAAGCGGCAGCTATCGCTCAAGTTTGTCACTTGTTTAACCTACCCTTTGTTGTCATCCGTTCTCTATCTGATATCGCGGGCAAGGAAAGCGGTCAAACGTTTGAAGAATATTTAGTAACAGCGGCTAAAAACTCAGCGGACATGATCGTTGCTATGCTGCCGCTATGTCAAAACGCTAACCTAAGCCAAGCTTAATTAAACGTTCGTTTTGACCATGGATAACGCGCATTGTTAACTGCATTTAACCTGTCAAATTTAGTGCTCGGCGATTTTACAATCCGAGCACTGCAACTGCTTGCCGTGCTGTTGCTTGACCGGTTTATCACGGTGCCATCGGCCTATCATCCTGGGGTTTTTTTTAAATATCTCGCTCAACAGTTAAGTCGCCGTGTCAACCAGCGTTCAAGCAGTCACCAACGACTCGCGGGCACAAGTTTATTACTGTTATTACTGGCATTGATTATCGGATTTACTTGGACCCTTATGTCCTTTGCTGCGGTGAGCTGGTTTTACGAAATAGTGATGTTATGGCTGCTGCTGTCAAGTCGGGCACAGTTTAAACAAACCCAGGGGGTTGCTCGCAGTATCAAACAAGGGCATAAAATATTAGCCCGTGAGCAGCTTCAATTATTATGCCTGCGTCAAACCTCGAATTTATCAACCGTCGGCATCGTAAAAGCCGCGATTGAAGCACTGCCACAACGTCTGGCAAGTGCTTATTTTAATCCATTGTTAATCTTTGCCTGCGGCGGTATTTATCCCGCGGTTGCAGCTGTCACCGTGACGAGCTTAGCGAACCATTGGAATCCTAAGTTAACCAATTATCGTTTCTTTGGCCGCAGCGCTAGTTATTTAAGTCAGATCATTAGTTTGCCTTGTCGCTGCTTAATCGCGCTTAATATTGTGATTTTGTTTGGCAACTTCTCGGCGATAAGTCAAAGTCTCGTCCAGGCAAAGCAATGGCATCGTTTCGGCAACGGCTTGCTGCTGTCGGTGGTAGCATTAGCCTTAAACTGTCAACTTGGCGGTGCAGTGATCTATCAAACAACTAAAATTAGACGCCCAGTCTTGGGTTATCAACCCCAGCCTACTATTAGCCATATTTCAGATGTTATCCGAATTTGTCAGCAAGTGCGCAATAGCTGGCTATTGATGTTAATTGTGGCATTGACCACATCGCTGGCGCTTGACCTAATAAGATTACCAGCCTAATTAAGAGAGCAACATGACGCTAATTTTTAATGGCCCAGAAAATGGTCCGCTATTTGTATTCGCCCACGGCGCTGGTGCTCCGGCCGATTCAACTTTTATGACCACAATCGCCCAAGGGCTAGCAGCCAGAGGAATTAGAGTCGCTCGTTTCAATTTTCCTTACATGCAACAACGGGTCGACAATGGTACTCGACGGCCGCCCGAGCGAGCGCCTAAATTAATTGCCCAATACAGCCAACTGCTTAAGCAACTTGATTGCCCAATGGTGATTGGTGGCAAATCGATGGGTGGACGAATGGCCACCTTATTACTGGCTGAGTTAGCGTCAGGCACGACTGAAAATTCAGACTTAAAGCTAAAACAGTCGATCAAAGGTGTTGCTTGTTTAGGGTATCCATTTCACCCCGCTGGCCAGCCTGAAAAATTGCGGACCGAGCACCTGCCGCTCATTAAGTCGAAACTGCTGATCATTCAAGGCGATCGAGACAAATTGGGTAATCAAACCGAAGTAGAAGAATATAAATTACCTAGCGACATCCAATGGTTATGGCTAGCCGACGGCGATCATGATCTAAAACCGCGGGTAAAAAGTGGCTATAATCAGCCACAGCACTTAGAGCAAGCAATTGATACTTTAGAACTATTTATCAGAAAAAAATTACAATAACCCACGGTTAAAAATTAATAAATTAGACGACGTTAAGTAATGTTGGGCGAAATCAAGCCCAATATCTTCAAAATATCAGCCATTATCATTACTAAAAAATTATCCCATTAAAATATTTTCTAGCGATTTACTCAGCTCTCATGAACTGTATAATCAATCAATAGAGGAAATTTCAACCAAACATCTACAGCGCAGTAGCACCATAAAAAACGATAAAAATTAAGCGCACCATGTTCGTTAATTTTAGATTAATTCTTCTTGTTATATTGTTAGTCATTACCATTTGATAACCGACTCGGGTTATCAGCCAGCGACCAAATGATTTGCGTCGTTTCAACACAATTTTCGTCACATTATTAGGGAATCTTATCAATTAATCATCTTGGATTAATTGATATAATAAATAAGGTACGTTACTCATGAAGACTTTCATTGCCTCGCAAAATGCGCAGATCATTACTTTGGTTGGCCAAGCTAATCTTATCAATGCAACTGGCCCAAGCCTCAATCTAGGCGATCAAATAAGGCAAGGCGCCACCGTGGTGATAGCCGATGACGCCCAAATTACCCTAGCTTTAGCAGATGGCACGCAGCAGGTTATTTCTGGCATCGCGCTAGAACAAATGACCGAACAGTCAATGGATGAAGCAAGTCCGAATCCAAATTCAACTCAAGAGCCTTCCAATGATTTACTTGCTGAAATAGCTGATATTCAGGCATTGATCGAATCTGGCGATGACGTGGTTGATTTACCGGATACTGCAGCGGGCAATGAAGCGGGCAATGAAGGGCTAGGATTTATTACCATCAACCGGACCGGAGCAGAAACGTTAGCCGAAGCTCGTTATGATACTGTTGGGCCAGTCGGGGCCAATACGCTAGCTTTTGATCAGCAAGGATCTACTACTAGCAGTACTCTGGCAGCATCTGGCAATATCGCGCCAACAACCAATTCAACGTCAGCGACCGGGCTTGAAGATGCTAATTCAATCATCATCTCCTTAACGGGTAGCGACAGCGACGGCGCAGTAACGAGCTTTCAATTAACGAACTTACCCATCAACGGTCTACTTTATACTGACGCATCACTTGAAACCTTAGTCGTTGTTGGCAGTAACTACGATGCAACAGATCAAGCGCTTGATTTTTATTTTGTACCCGACAGTAATTGGAATGGCACGACCTCTTTCGAATATCGGGCCCAAGATAACAACGGCCAAATAGATAACAGTTCAGCCACTGCCACTATTACCGTCACGGCGGTTGATGAACCCAGACCAACGCTTAACGTCAGCGACCTTAATATTACAGAGGCCGGCGACAACACAATTAGTGAAAATGCCACAGCCCCTGTCGAGGGCACTTTTACGATCGACGCCCAAGCTGGTTTAGTGCAAGTCACTATCGCTAATACCAGCATCACTGTGGCTGAACTTGAGGCGTTAACCACCAGTCCGGTCACTATTATTACCGATGAAAACGGCATTTTAATCATTACTAGTTATGACGCCAGCACCGGTGTCGTAACTTATAGCTACCAAGTGACCGACGCTAAAGATCACAGCAATGGCGAGGTTATCGACCACATTAATATTATTGTTAGTGATACCCAAGGCACCAGCACTAATGACAGCCTTGATATTCTGATAACAGACACGGCTCCTATCGGCCAAAACGAAGCTCATAACTTAACCGAGGACGCTGCAAACAGCTCAACAGGCTTACAGCAAGCATTAAGCAATGACAGCGCATTTGATGGCCCCGTCCAGTTTGATAACTGGACCAGCACAACGGCCCAATACGGCACGTTTACCGCCAATGCCGACGGCACTTATCAGTATGTACTTGATAATAAAAATGCATCGGTAAATGCCTTAAACGACAACTCTTCTCCTTTAACTGAAACCTTTAGTTATCAGATAAATGATAGCGATGGTGATACCACCACCGCCCAAGTTGTCATTACCATTAACGGTCATACCGACACGCCACCAAGTATCATTGTGGATGATAGTAATGGCAGCGCCGCGGGTGATCGCAGCATTAGCGAAGATGCCTCTGCTGCCATCTCTGGTAGCTTTACTATCAGCGCGGACGCAGGACTGGCTAGCATTACCCTTGATGGCACCACTATTACCCTTGTTCAGTTAACCGATTTAAGCGCCAACCCCGTGACAATCACCACCAGCGAAGAAAACGGTACGCTCATTATTAATGGCTACAACGCCAATACGGGCATGGTGAGTTACAGGTATCAGGTCAGTGGCGCTAAAGATCACAGCAATGGTGATGTGATTGACAATATATCGCTTAGCGTCACCGATGTATTAGGGCTTAGCAGCAGTGACTATCTGAGTATTTTAATAGCTGACACGACTCCAATCGGCCAAAACGAAGCACATAGCTTAACTGAAAACGGTACTGCCTCAACCGGCTTACAGCAAGCATTGAGCAATGACAGCGCATTCGATGGCCCCGTCCAGTTTAGTAACTGGACCAGTACGACCGCTCAATATGGCACGTTTACCGCCAATGCTGATGGCACGTATCAGTATGTAGTTGATAATAACAATGCATCTGTGAACGCTTTAAACGACAACTCATCGCCATTAACTGAGACCTTTAGTTATCAGATAAAAGACAGTGATGGCGATATCACCACCGCGCAAGTCATCATTACCATTAACGGTCATACCGACGCGCCACCAATTATCAATGTAAATGATAACAATGGCAGCGCCGCGGGTGATCGCAGCATTAGCGAAGATGCATCAGCGACCATATCAGGTAGTTTTTCCATCAACGCTGATGCGGGCCTAGCTAGCATTACTCTTGATGGCACCACTATTACGCTTGCTCAGTTAAACGATTTAAGCGCTAACCCGGTTACTGTCGCCACCAGCGATGAAAACGGCAGCCTGATTATTAATGACTATGATGCCAATACGGGCATCGTGAGTTACAGCTATCAGGTCAGTGGCGCTAAAGATCACAGCAATGGCGATGTCATAGATAATATAACGCTTAACGTCACCGATGTTTTAGGGCTTAGCAGCAGTGACTATCTTAGTATTTTGATTGCAGACACGACTCCTGTCGGCCAAAACGAAACTCACAGCTTAACCGAAGACGGTACGGCCTCGACAGGCTTACAGCAAGCATTGAGCAATGACAGCGCATTCGATGGCCCCGTCCAGTTTAGTAACTGGACCAGTACGACCGCTCAATATGGCACGTTTACCGCCAATGCTGATGGCACGTATCAGTATGTAGTTGATAATAACAATGCATCTGTGAACGCTTTAAACGACAACTCATCGCCATTAACTGAGACCTTTAGTTATCAGATAAAAGACAGTGATGGCGATATCACCACCGCGCAAGTCATCATTACCATTAACGGTCATACCGACGCGCCACCAATTATCAATGTAAATGATAACAATGGCAGCGCCGCGGGTGATCGCAGCATTAGCGAAGATGCATCAGCGACCATATCAGGTAGTTTTTCCATCAACGCTGATGCGGGCCTAGCTAGCATTACTCTTGATGGCACCACTATTACGCTTGCTCAGTTAAACGATTTAAGCGCTAACCCGGTTACTGTCGCCACCAGCGATGAAAACGGCAGCCTGATTATTAATGACTATGATGCCAATACGGGCATCGTGAGTTACAGCTATCAGGTCAGTGGCGCTAAAGATCACAGCAATGGCGATGTCATAGATAATATAACGCTTAACGTCACCGACGTTTTAGGGCTTAGCAGCAGTGACTATCTTAGTGTTTTAACCACTGATACGGCGCCACAAGCCATCGCCGATGCCCGTACCGTTAATGAAAATGAAACCAATATCACCGGCAATGTCATTGATGGCACCAATGCGACCCAAGATCAATTAGGAGTCGATATCACGCAGCTTATCGGCGTTAGCACTGGTACCACCAATAGTGCTATCACCGCCGGGGTTAATACCGCAATAAACGGTACCTACGGCACCCTAACGATCGACGGCAATGGTAATTACAACTATGTCTTAACCCAAGCGGCCCAGCAGTTAAGTGCCGGCGATCAGCCAACCGACATCTTCAGCTATACCTTGCAAGACAGTGATGGCGATCAGTCAACCACCCAATTAACATTTACGGTCAATGGCAGTGATGATGCCCCGTTAACCAATAGTACCTCCCAAATAGGTGAAATGAATACTACCGTAGCGATAAACTTAACTGGGGAAGATATTGATGGCACAGTGATCAGTTTCACGCTGAGCAGCCTGCCAGCTAATGGCACTTTATACACAGATACCAGCCTTACCACATTAGTTAGGCTAACCGATGACAGTAACGCTCCCATATATTACCCTGCGACCAATCAAAGCCTAACCTTCTATTTTATCCCTGACAATAATTGGAACGGCGATACCAACTTTCAATATAGCGCGCGAGACAACAGTGGCTTAATCGATCAAAGTCCAGCCACTGCCAGTATTACCATAAATCCAGAACAAAGCGCTTATGAAGCAGGATTAATTAATGGCACTTTAGCTAGCGACGCTGCGCACAATACCAGCGTCAGTGGCGTATTATTTAGTGGTATAAATTCAGTAACTGCCATCGAGTCAATAAACGGGATTAGCCCAGTAAACGGTGTGCTTACAGTCACCACATTGCAAGGTAATACCCTTACCGTCAATGCTGATGTTAACTCAGCCAACTTTGGCCACTACACCTACACCCTTAATAACCCGGTCAATCATTCGATTGCTAATGGTCAAGATGTGTTTAACGAAACATTTAGCTATCAGCTCAGCCATAACGACAACTCTATTACTAGCGCAAATTTGACCGTTAAAGTCATTGATGACAGTCCTGTGATCGGCGAAGATCAAACGGTAACGATAGAAATTGACACAATCAGCTCCAACTTAACCTTTATTCTTGACGCATCAGGCAGCATGTCCGATGCAGACATGACAGCGTCGGTCGACGCAGTTAAGGCGCTAATTACTCAATATCAAGAGTTTAGTGATGTGAACATAAATATTGTAATATTTAGGCACCCAAACAGCAGTAGAGATACGACAACCACCGGCTGGATTTCGGATTATCCTGAAAACTTAGATATTAGCCGCGGTGGTTCGACCGACATTGCGCTAGGCCTCAACACAGTAATGGGCGAAGTCTATGGCACCAATAGCGGTTATCAACCGGCGACCCAAGATGCAATTTATTACTTTGGTGATGGTGGCGAGAACGTTAACGCCAGTAACTACACCAACACCCTGACCCACTGGCAAAGTTTTCTTGAGAGCGGCCCAGTCGATGCGCTATTTACTTATAGCATTAACAATTCGAATATTTCTTATCAAGAAAGTATTGCCAGAGTGACAGATGGCGCCCTTAATGCTCAAGGTGACCAAGGCCAGGTATATCGCCCTTTGGTTCATGTTGAGGACTTTGTTGATTTAACCGATGCGGTATTAGATGATATTTTAACCACAACTGGCGGTAACCTTTTAATTGATGATAACGCCGATAGCTTAGTCGATTTTGGCGCCGATGGAGGCCATGTCGATACTATTACCATAAATGGTGTCAGTTATGCCTACGATCAAGACAACCCAACTCAAGAGTTCGCTGGTTTAGATGGTATCTACAGCGTTAACTTTGATACAGGAACTTATACTTACCGAGTAGAAACTAATGATTCGACCCGCGTCGATCACTCCGACCAGCTGCAAGTGGTCATTGTTGACCGTGATGGCGATAAATCAACCCCGTTGCAATTAACCTTTACCATCGAGTTTTCGCTAAATGAGTTGGCCCAGCAAGTGACAACTATTAGCGATGCTGCCACCGGTAATGGCGGTGAATTAATTTTTGATATTACAATGAATGGGATCGCTGCCACCGCACAAACCTACAATATCGACATAACCAACCTGCAAACCACGGCAGCTGATTACGCCCAATTTACTTTTAGTGACGGGGTTACCCTCAATAACAACGGCACTATTACCGTGCCAGCAGGCATCTCAAGTTTTACCGCTCATCTAGCCATAACAGATGACAACGATCAAAACATTGAAGCATTAACCCTTACTATTGGCGGTATTACAGCCACAGGTACCATAGATATCAGCCAAACGTGGAGTGAACAACGAGACCTTAAAAACGAATCATTTATCTCTGGTGGCGCAGACGACACCGTTGAGGTAATTGGTAATTATGATATTGAAGGTACCGCCGTCGTTGAAACTGGCGCTGGCAATGACACTATTACGGTCGGAAAATCAATAAAAGGTGACGCCCAAGTTGATACAGGCGCTGGCAACGACAGTATTTCCCTAGGCGGCCTAATCAGCGGCGATATCAAAATAAATACTGGCAGTGGTAATGACAGCATTAATATTGCCACCCATATAACCAACAAAGCTCAGATCCAAATGGGTACTGGTGATGATACGGTCAACGTTGGCACCTCGATCGGTTCCAAGGTCAAGCTTGATACTGGCGCTGGCAACGATCAACTTATCGCGCATGAAATAAGAAGCCATGCAATTATCAAGATGGGAGCTGGCGATGATACTTTGATAATAGACCGACTAAACCTCACTACGAGCAGTACTACCGCTGGTGAAATCGACATGGGCACCGGAGACGATACCCTTACTATTGATGGTCAATTTGCCAAAGCAACAAAAGCTATCAACCTCGGAGATGGTCAAGACACCTTAATACTTTCACAAATGTCATCGACTGATTTTGATTTTGGTTTAGGTGGCAGTTCAATTGTCACTGTTGCTAATGGCATTCAAAGCATTCACTTAACTCACCTAACAGCTACCGCAACGAATAATGTTGATCTAAAAATAACCAGTGCCGAAAAAATAATTTTTGGCGGTGACAATACCACTTACCTCTACGATTGGGCCGCACAAAAATACCTCTTAACCACTGGCGGCACCACCAGTACAGCAACCGTTATCGATGGGATAATTGCCGGGCTTGAATATACCACCTCATCGGGCATTAGCGGCCTAACCACAGCGCAAGGCGGCTTTGAATTTAACGCGGGTGACATCGTTAGCTTTAACATTGGCAAAGTCGAACTAGGTGATGTCGACATGGCTAAAATTAACGATAGTCAGGTGTTTTTACAAGACATTGCCCAAATAAACCGCCAAGACATGACTGATCAATATGTAGAAAATATGGCAGTGCTGTTGCAATCATTAGATGATAATAACGACGCTTACGATGGCATCGTGATAACCCAAGGCATGCATAACGCTTTTTCAGATACCAATTTCGACCTAGCAACGATTAGCGAGCAAGAGTTAGCGGCGATTATCTTTGACCAAACGGGCCGACAAGCGATTGATGAAAACGACGCAATGACTCATGTGGGCGACATGTTAGCCGAATATGCCGACATAAAAATTGATCAATCCCCTGCAAGCAGCAACAATGCAGAAATATTCAAATGGTTAGGTGAGACCAGTTCAACGACGAGCCCAACCACCGCCTATATCAGCGACTTTGATGCCTCACAAGGTGATAAACTCGACTTAAGCGACGTATTATCGGTTAATAATGACGGGAGCTTAACCCTATATTTAGCGATAAATTTTGACAACGGTGATACCACGCTCGCAATCCATGCTGGTGATGAAAGCTCACCAATCGCCCAAGTGATGGTATTAGAAGACGTTGATTTAAGCCAATATGCTAGCGACGGTTCCAGCTTAATTAACGGTTTACTCAATCATTCAGATGGGCCTTTAATCATCAGCTCCGCGGCCGACGACCGATTGATTGGCCTTGATGACGATCTTAGCAATGGCTTTATCGACTAAGGATAAGGATTTTCGCAGTGGCAAATACTAGCTAGCCACTGCGATAATCACCGCAACGTAACAAAGTTATCTCTGCGCGCAATAAAAGAATTTATTACTTAGCTCAATAAATATGCTAGTTTGGTTGCTATTCTCTTGTGCCAACGTCATGATTATATAAAGGAACTATATTTTCAGTGCTTACTTCATCTGCAAAATTAGATCAGTGGACAATTAATCCTGCCCAACAGGTTAGTGATGATCCATTGCTTGATAGCATCGTGTTATTAAGTGAGCATTTTGGTAACCCCTGCTCCGCTCAAGCGCTCGCCGCTGGCTTGCCCTTTAATGGCAATATTTTATCGCCCGAGCTATTACCCCAAGCTGCAGCAAGAGCAGGACTAAGCGCAAAATTAACCCGTAAAGGGCTCAATGAATTTCCCGCAATGTTATTGCCCTGCATTTTATTACTAAAGGGTCAAAAAGCCTGCATCCTTCACCAAATCAACAATAAAACCAATCAAGCGACGGTATCTTTACCAGAAACTGGCGGCCAAGAGCTATTAACCCTTGCTCAGCTAGAATCTAGCTATGCTGGTTATGCCTTCTTGATCAAACAGCAATATCGTGGTGATCTAGATTTTGATGTTCATGTCAACGATGCTTCTGAGCATTGGTTATTGCAACACATTAAGCAATCAGCCTCTATTTACCGCGATGTAATTATTGCTTCAATTTTGATTAATATTTTTGCCTTGGTTTCACCGTTATTTGTAATGAATATTTACGACAAGGTAGTGCCTAATCTCGCATTTGAGTCATTGTGGGTGCTCGCTATCGGAGCCGGTATTGCCTATCTTTTTGATTTTATTTTAAAACAACTTAGAGGTTACCTGATTGATGTCGCTGGAAAAAAAGTGGATATTCAGGTGTCAGCAAAGCTATTTTCAAAAGTAATTGGCATTCCTCTGGAAAAACGCGCCCCGAGTATTGGCGGAATGGCGCGCCAATTAAGTGAATTTGATAGCGTCCGTGACTTTTTGTCTTCCGCGACTATTACCGCCTTGGTCGATTTACCCTTTGCCGCCTTATTTATGTTCATTATTTATCTCGTCGCCGGCGATTTAGTGCTGTTCCCTATTGTCGCCACGGTGATCATTCTTGGTTACACTTTTTTAATGCAACCTAAGTTGCGGGCAGCGATTGAAGAAACCAATAAATTTTCTGGCTTGCGCCATGGCCATTTAATTGAGTGCTTAAGCTCGCTTGAATCGATCAAAGCCAACGGCGCCGAAGGTGTGATTCAAAACGCCTGGCAGCAAATGATCGGCCATACTTCAAATTGGCAACTCAAGTCGAAAGTAATTACTAACTCAGTCACTAACGTTGCCAGCTTTATTGTGCAAGTCACGGTAATTGGGGTTGTCGTTATGGGGGTATATCGCGTCTCTGAAAATCTGATCTCGATGGGCGGTATTATTGCCGCAGTTATGCTGTCGAGCCGAGCGATTTCGCCGATGGCAAAACTAGCCTCATTACTGACTCGTTCAAATCAAACAATTAGCGCGCTCAGACAACTTAATAGTTTAATGGATCAACAAGGTGAGTTTGAAAACAAAGCGCATTTAGTCGGCCGCAGCAAACTAGCAGGGCGAATAGATGCCGAACATTTAGGCTTTACCTATCCTGAGTGTGAAAAACCAGCATTGTATCCGATGTCTATCGCAATCAAGCCTGGCGAAAAAATTGCGATCATCGGCCGTAATGGCTCAGGAAAAACGACGCTAGCCAAGGTATTACTGGGACTTTATCAACCTACCGCAGGCAATTTACGCTTTGATGGCCTCAACCACCAGCAAATACATCCAAGTAACTTACGCCAAAATTTTGGTTATTTACCGCAAGATATCACCTTATTTCACGGCTCTATTCGCGATAATATATTATTCGGTACCCGCCAAGTCACCGAGTATCAACTGATCCGTGCGGTGCAATTGTCAGGTGTCAGTTTATTTACCGATCAGGACAGCCAAGGGTTAGATCAACAAGTGGGTGAAGGCGGCAATGCATTATCTCGTGGTCAACGTCAATCAATTGCTTTGGCCCGCGCGACTCTGAATGACCCCGCTATTTTATTGTTAGACGAGCCAACCGCAAGTCTAGACGCCCGCGCTGAAAAACTATTTATCAACTCAATTTCAGCCACGGTCAAAGATCGCACCATGATATTAATTACCCATAAAATGCACCTACTGAGCTTAGTCGACCGGGTTATTGTGTTAGACCGGGGACGAATAATTGCTGATGGCTCAAAAGATGCGGTATTACAGCAGTTGAAAAATGGCCAGCTCAATACCGAGGTGGCTTCATGAAAGTAACCCAACAAGATATCTCCATGGCCGACGATGTCTACGGCGCTTTACTGACCGAAGTACCGAGCTTGCATCGCTTAACCATTTGGACGCTAGCTGCGCTTATTTTAAGTTTTATAACTTGGTCTTATTTTTCGTCGCTGGAACAGGTAACAACCGGACAGGGTAAAATAATTCCCTCCTCTCAAATTCAAATTATTCAAAGTTTAGACGGCGGGGTTTTACAAAAATTATTTGTTAAAGAAGGCATGCAGGTCAAACAAGGGCAACCCTTAGCTCGCATTGACGACACCCGTTTCCGATCTGATTTTGCCCAACAAAAACAAGAAGTAGATAGTTTAAGAGCGAACATAATTCGACTACGAGCTGAGCTTTCAAGCATTCTCGTTGGCGAGGCAAGTGATTGGCAGTTACAGATAGCCATTACCAAGAAAACATTGGTCTATCCTGAAGATCTCAACCTAAAATCTCCAGCGTTGGTCAAGCGTCAACAGAACGAATACGATGGCCGGCTAGATAGCATAATTAATCAAGTTGCGATTCAAGAAAGACAAATCTTACAAAGAATTCAAGAAGTAACCGAATTATCGTCTAAAATAAGAACCTTGAAAACCAGCTACAATTTAGCTTCAAAAGAATTAGCATTAACTCGGCCGCTGGCTAAAAAAAATATTGTCCCTAAAATTGAATTACTTAAACTCGAACGCAGTGTTAATGATATTAGAGGGGAATTAAGCGCAGTGCGTTTGTTAAAGCCTAAACTGCAAGCATCCGTCGAAGAAAGTATCTTGCAACGCCGTGACACCGTTTTAGTCTACCGTACCGAAGCCAGAGCTCAACTTAATGAGTTGCAAAGTAGTTTATCTAAGATCACTGAAGCACAGGTCGGGGTCAAAGACAAAGTAACCAAAGCATTAATTACTTCACCAGTCATCGGAACCATCAAAACAATCCACATTAATACCTTAGGTGGTGTTATTCAGCCAGGGCAAACGATCATTGAAATAGTACCGACCGATGATATGTTATTAGTTGAAGCAAAAATAAAACCACGGGATATCGGATTTATTTATCCAGGATTACCAGCAGTGGTAAAAATAACCGCTTATGACTTTGCCCGGTATGGCGGCCTGACAGGCGAGGTTGAGCACATCAGTGCCGACACCACCCAAGACGATGATGGGACTAGTTATTATATAATTCGGGTCAGAACAGATGCCTCGAGCATTAAAAATAAAGCCAATGAAGACATGAGCATTATACCGGGCATGATGACCAGTGTTGATGTAATCACCGGTAAACGAACTATTTTAGAATACATCTTAAACCCAATATTACGCGCGAAACAAGCCGCACTACGCGAACGATAAAACGCCATAAATTTGAATAAACAGTAAGACAGATGGAGCGATCATGGACGATAGAATATTTTTAAAGCCGAGTAAATTATCAGTGGGTCTTTGGTGCTTAAGCACCCTATTGACCACCAATGTCGCGGCACAAAGCCTAGAGCAAGTGGTCGCGCTGGCATTAGATACCCACCCTGATATTCGGCAATCTTTCGCTAAATTCAAAAGTTTCGAACAACAAGTAGATATCGCCTCAGCGGCCTATTTACCCACGATCGATCTCAACGCTGGTTATGGTTATGAATATACCAATACCCCGAGCAGTCGTCGTAGCGCCTCAGGAGCCGGTGACGATACCACCGACTTAATGCGTGGTGAATTTGGCTTGAGCTTACGACAAGTATTATTTGATGGCATGCGGACCAGTAACGATGTTGAGCGCACGATGTTCGAGGCATATGCCGAGCAATTAACGCTGCTAAGTACCGCTGAAGATTTAGCATTGTCGGTTGCTAAATCTTATCTAAATTATTTAAAGACCGAGCAGTTATTAAGTCTGTCAGACAAAAACGTCTCGGATCACCGTGCTATTTATGAGCAAATAAAAGAACGTACTGATTCGGGTTTTGGCAGCGTCGCTGACTTATCTCAAGTGTCAGGTCGCTTAGCCCGCGCTCAGTCTAATAATGTTGCAGCCCGTAATAATTTTAACGATGCCGGCAGCCAGTTTAAACGCCTAACTAATACCGCGGCCGATGACTTAATCATTCCGGTTCCAGATGCCGATATGTTGCCAACCAGTTTAGATGCCGGCCTTATCCAAGCACAGGAAAACCACCTAGTCATTAGATCAGCTGCGCAAGATATTAACGCCGCACAGTCGTATAAAAAGGTAATTAACGCCGATTATTACCCACAACTTAGCTTTGAGTTGAGCGCCAATACAAATAATGATACCCGTGGTGAAGATGGCTCAGGGGTTGGCGGCCATGACAATGACTTCACCGCTATGATAAGGCTTAATTATAACCTCTACGCTGGCGGTAAAACTCGCGCGCAAGAACGCGACGCCGCCTATAAAATAACCCAAGCTAATGAAATTAATATTCGAGCGCATCGTCAAGTAACCGAAGGCTTTGAACTGGCTTGGAATGCTTATGAAATGTTGGGCTCACAGCTCAATTTCATTAAGCAACATGTGATCTCAGCCAAGGAGACTCAGCGCTATTACGAACAACAATTTAATCTCGGCCAACGCAGCCTGCTTGATTTACTCGATACCGAAAATGAATTATTTCAAGCACGTCAAGATTACTTAGCAAGCCAGTTTAGTGAGCTCGATGCCAGATATCGCTTGCTCAACGCCACAGGAGTCTTGCTCGATTCATTTCGGATTACTCGATCCAGCACTTGGCAAGGAGAGCATAATTACCACCGAGGAAATGTCCAATGAATCAGTTTTCACAACAGGTCCAAGCATTAATCATTGGCGCAACAGTGCTAGTGACCTCAGCCTGTGCCGATCTAAAATTAGCGAATATGGATAACATCGAGCAACTACAAGAACTCAGTGATCTTGACCACGATGGTGTGATTGGAGCTCGTGACAAATGCATTGAAACAATGCTTGGTGCCCAGATTAATAATCTTGGTTGTAGCAATAGTCAAGCAACTAACCAGCGTTTAACCCTAGATATAAAGTTTGCTAATCACTCCGCCATTATTCCCAGCGATGATTACCAACAAATAGAGCAAGTTGCCAAGTTCTTAACCGACGATCCCGATAACAAAGTGTTAATCGAAGCACATACTAGCAAAGTCGGCTTGGCGGCAGAAAATAAGCGGCTGTCACAGCAACGTGCACAAGCACTGGCAACGGTCTTAATTAATGACTTTGATATTGAACCGCTGCAAATATCAACCATAGGTTATGGCTTTGAGCGCCTCAAAGCTTACGGAGATACCGATAAAGATCACCGGATTAATCGACGTATTGTCGCGCAACTGAGCAAAACAGCGCAGGTTGACCAAATGATTTGGACAATTTATTCCGTTGACCAAATAGAGTATTAATAACCGCGGCGTACTCATATTCGACTCAAGTTCCATCAGATAAAAGGTAGTTATTACAATGGTTAATTCCGCCAGTATAGATCAATACCCAATGGTGCTGCTAATGTTCACAAATTCGCACCAGCAAGAACTGGAGCACTAGCCCCATGACCTTATTTAAACAAATTTATTCCTTGCTGCTTGGCTTGATGTTATTAGTGATGCTCTGCTTAGTCTTTTTTCAATTTAGCCAAACCCGTGATTTTATGAATAACCAGATGACACTGGATCTCAACAATACCAGTGTATCATTAGGCCTAATTTTACAACCTCATTTAGAAACAGGAGATCAAGTCGGTGCGACAAAATTAATTAAAGTGATTTCCGAAGGGGGCTTTTATCGCCAAGTGACCTTGACTTGGCTGACCGATAATCAGCAACAAATCTGGCGCAACTCAGTAACTATACACGGTGTGCCGCAATGGTTCAGTGCGCTTGAATTATTTGGTGATCTGACGAAAACAATAACGATAAGCTCGGGACAAGTTCAACTGGCAACGCTAAAAGTTGAGGCCCACCCAGCCTTAGCTTATCAAGAGCTATGGCGTATTATGAGCATGGCCTTAGTCGTACTCGCGATATTACTGGTGCTGGTGATAGTGATATTACATGTCAGATTAAAACAAATATTAATGCCGCTATATCGTATTAGTGAATACGCCAAAGCAATCGCTAAGCAAAAATTTACCCAACAATTAATCATGCCAAAAACCACGGAGCTAAAAGAGGTCGTCACGGCAATTAATACCATATCAGATCAACTCAAAAACGTGTTTGTTACCTTAGACGATGAAGTTAATAAATTGAAACTGATCAATTTAACCGACAGGGTTTCTGGGTTGCCAAACAGACAGCACCTTTCAGGCCAAATAACCAGTTGGTTAGCAGATCCTGGGGATGGCGGACTGATCCTCGCTAAATTTGATTGGCTAGATGAAATTCATAGTAAATATGGCTATCAGGTGCGCGATGAAACGATTAAAGTATTATCAAAACGGCTGCAAAGCGAATTGCTAGTGCAAGCCGATTGTGTCATTGCTCGAATTGCCAATACCGAGTTTGCTTTCTTAGTCACCAAAGGCGATCGCCATCAACTAGAGACTTATCTGCAGTCACTAATACGTCTAATTAATCAAGAAATGTCAAAAGCGGGCTGCGAACCCAATCAGGGATTTGCACTGGGGGTTAGCGAACGAGCGCTTGGCACAACCTTGACTGATATTTTATCTCAATCAGACAACGCACTGCAGCAAGCAATTCAAGAACACCGAATTAGCCATTGGTTCGATGCGCAGCACCAGCAACAAAAATATAGCAAAGAACAATGGCGAGAAATATTGGTCACCGCTATTAGTCAAAAACAATTTTTATTACAATGGCAACCTATTTCCCATATCGACTCTAACGAAGTCATTCAACGTGAAATATACTGCCACTTAAATATCGATGGTGAACGCATAAGTGCTAGCCAATTTGTGCCCTATATTGAATTGTTTTCGTTAGGTCATAACCTAGATCAGTGTTTATTAGAAATAATAGTGCAACAAGACGTGGTGAAAATGTGCTACGAACCTTTAGCCATTAATTTAACCCATGACAGTATTAACAGCCCACAGTTTCATCAATGGCTCGCTAAATTTTTAAGAAAGTTGCCTCAAGCACATGCTCTTCATTTTGAGTTACCAGAATCGGCAGTCAACAGTAGCTTGGATCAATGTCAAATTTTATGTGAAGTGATTAGAGATAACGGCGCTAAATTTGGCATCGACCATTGTGGCCGGCAAATGGACTCACTGACTTATCTGCAACAATTAAAACCACATTACGTAAAATTGGATCAAGCTTTTGCTTTCTACGAAAGATCTGAGCATAACAATGAACTGTGTCGCGCGTTAATCAATGTGCTAAAAGGGTTAAATATTGAAGTCATTGCAACAGCAATCGAAGACAGCGACCAACTGATTAATTTTCAAAGCTTGCGGGTTGATGGCATTCAAGGTTTTATTGCACCACCGCAAGACATTAGCACGATAGCGGTATAAGTGACCAACTAGGGTCTGAAGCCTTAGGGCTAAAAACTATCACTAATACGGCGTATATTAAGTTCAGTAAAAGGCTCATTCGATTTCGCTGGCTGATAACGCAGCCATTGATTTCGGCCACTAAATTTGGCTTGCTCAAGCGCCTCAGTAGCGTGGTCGATTAACAGGGATAACTCTTGATCGACATTTGAATACTGCTCGCCGTGCTCCAATGTCCAACCAATCGAGCAACTGACAATAATCTTTTGTCGATCGATCATTATGCCATCGAGGCATTGATGAATTTTTATAATCAAGTCGGTCAGTTGTTCAGTATCTAAGCTACGGGTACAGGCAATAAAAGAGTCACCGCTATGGCGAATAACAATGCCGTCATCACTGACTAAACATTTAATTTTACTGGCAAATGCTTGCAATAAAATATCACCAAAGTCATGACTAAAGCTGTTGTTAACCGCGCTCATGAAATCTATATTAATGCACACAACCCCAAAAGGTAGCTCGCTACTCTCACTATTTTCAAGCATAGTTTTAGCTAAACTAAAGCCGTAATCAGCATTATACAGTTGAGTCAACTCATCAAAATTGCTGCGCTCGACCGTTGTCATCGTTTTACTTCGTCGATAAAAAGTAAAGCAATAAAATGATATTGATAAAACGAGTAATGCACAAACGACGATTAAAATATTGGTTAGCCCCTCAATTTTGATCATCAGCTTAATATTATTATGCTCAATTTGATTAATAACTTTAGATTGCTGACTGATTTTATTGTCAAAACGCATTTGTAAGTAAGCTTGATTAAGCTTGCTGCTGTTACCATTCACATCCGATGCTGCGGCTAAGAATTTTTTAAAATAGACCATCGCTTGTGGCCAATCCCCTGAGTGTTCAAACAACATCGCTTTCAGTCGATAACCTAACATCAACTCACTCAGCACATTTAATTGCTCTACGTCACTAAAGACGTTAGTCATAATTTTGCCGGCATTAACAAAGTCATTATCTAATATATAGGATTCAACTAATAACAAACTAGCGAAGTTAATACTCAATTTAAAATGCTGCTGCTGATACAGTGTAATGGCCTGCGTCAGTAGCTGTCGCTGCTGAGTATAATCCTGGTGCTCTCGATACCAATAAGACAGATTGACATAAGAATTAGCTAAGGCTGTTGGCTCTTTAGCATCAGTACAAAACTCGATAGATTGCGACGCATAACTCTTGGCTTTATCGTATTCTTTAGAGTTTATATAAATGTTGGTTATTGAACGTAATGCATAACACATCATCTGAGCAGAGCTCCCCTGGCGAGCAATAGACAAAGCCCGACGAGCGAAATCTAAAGCCAGAGCATATGCATTTGCTTTACTATATAAATTAGTAGCGAGGGTCAATGTTTTAAACTGTTGATGACGGGAAATTGCCAGTCGCGGATATTGATCCAAACGATGTAAATATGAAAAGGCTTGACCATAATTTTCTAATATATCAGCAATGTGCGCCCGAAAATAGGTGGCCCTAATCATGGTGGTAGTATTGGGTTGCTGCCGCATCAGCTGCTCGAGAATGGCATCGGCTTGTTCAAATTCAGTTTCTAAAATCAGTTGATTAGCTTGCAACAGCATTAAACGATGACGCTGCAATTGATCAAGTGGCTTAGCCATATTTGAAATGACAGTTAATAGCTTTTCCATTTCGACCATGTTGGTATTGATGCTCAATTCTGCCTGATCGAGCATTTGGTCAATCGATCGGGTTTGTTGAACCCGAGACTTTGATGTCAGTTCTGCTTGTTCACCTTGGCTAAAGGTAAATGAAGAAAATGTAAAAGTTAGCACTAAGGATCCGATGATCTTTAGCAGATAAATAATTTTCGATATTGCCATTAAACCCTAGCCATTATGCTACATCCGAATTTTTGATTAACGCAGGAGATACCAATTATGATTGGTGTTGGTTTGAGAGCCCACCGTTAAACCATAGGCTTGATTGACATCAAATTAATACAACGGCTATGGTAACGTAGCCGCCACAAAAAGGATAGTATTGGCGACAAAACAAACGCCAATTATGGGCCACAACATTTAAGATAGGCTGCTATTTTTCCCATGGCGTCATGGTATTTAGATCGGACAAGTCATATGGTGTTATTTGGTATACATAATAATTTAACCAGTTATTGATCATCAGATTGGCGTGGCCACTCCAGCGCCCCAACGGTGTATTGTTCGGGTTATCATCCGGATAATAACCCTTTGGCACCTCGGGCTTAATTCCGGCAATAATATCACGCTGGTATTCGTCATTTAACGTCGTTACGCTATATTCTGGGTGTCCTAACACAAACAAATTTCGTCGGTCTTTACTTACCACGATATAAGCGCCGGCGTCGCTTGAGTCAGCCAGTATTTCGAGATCAGGATGCGCAGCTAATTGCTCAACATCCATTTGGGCAAAGCGAGAATGTGGCACCCAAAATTCATCATCAAAGCCTCGCAACAACGGATCATGAATCTTGCGTCGATGATGAAGAAAGACCCCGGCTATTTTTTCTTTTCTGACAAAACGCTTAAGCCCATATAAATGATAAAATGCAGCATGAGCTGCCCAACATAAAAATAAAGTTGATGTTACATGCTGCTGCGACCAATCGAAAATTTGTTTAACTTGCTGCCAATAGTTAACCTGATCAAAATCTATTTTTCCCAGCGGTGCGCCGGTAATAATTAAGCCATCAAAATTGGTGTTTTTTATTTGTTCAAAATTTCGGTAAAAAGAGTCCATGTGATCTTGCGGAGTATTTTTTGATTCTTTGTTATGGATCCTAAGAAACTCGACATCAACCTGCAATGGGTTATTTGACAGCAAACGTAATATTTGCGTTTCAGTCTCAATTTTATTGGGCATTAAATTAAGTAAAAGCACTTTCATTGGACGTATTTGTTGAGTATTGGCGCGGCTTTCGCTCATCACAAAAATATTTTCGCCACGCAAGATCTCAACCGCAGGCAATCTATCAGGCAGGTTAATCGGCATAATATTCTACTTAAGATTCAAAAATAATGATTACAACTTACAACAAAGACATCTAGACGTCTACAATAATCTATTTAATCATCATTATTACTAGAATCATTCAACGCGCGACTGTTGAGCGTTACGCTAAATATTTTACCCGATAAACGTTTTAAGCTCGTCTGTTACATTTTATTGAAAAAACAAACTTGTTAACACCAACGTCCCCATCGAGATCGCAATAACAGATGGCTTTTTAAACTGCGGTAATTGCAAGGTAATTACCACGCCACTAATCACACTAAAAGCCAAACTAAAACCAAACATTATCGAAAACAGCTTAAACAGATTGCCAGCATAACCCTTATGAATAATCAGTAACTGTTTTAAAAAATCATGTTCGTTAACAATAAGTTTTGCGATCTTTTTATCATCCGTAGGTACCAAATTAACCTCTTGCTCATGACCATACCAATCGTGAGTACCTTTATATAAATAATAATCACTTGGTAATTGAGCATGGTTTTTATCGGCTAAGCTGACCAATACAATTTCTTTAGCCGCCAGATCTGTCTCTGGCCAACCCTGTGCTAATGGTACCAAATATTCAAATTCGGCAGTATTTTCGCCTTCAATATCAAAAAAATATAACATACCAGTGATGATATAAAGTAGCGTGATTGGCAGAAAAAAACAGGCAAAATAGGCGTGTAATTTCATCCATAATAATCGTTGTTTCGCTTTCATGGTTATTTTTCACTTAAAACAAAAAAAGTGGCTACTGCACCCAATGCAGTAGTCACTTTAATTTAAGGACAATGGCGTTAGAATTTATAACTAAGCGATAAACGAACGTCTCGCCCGGCTTCGTAGACTCCGGAAACCGTCGCAAATACCTCGCTGTAATCACCGACACTCGAATGATCAAGATATTGCTCGTCAAACAGGTTTTTCACCGTCAAGTTAACCGTTAATGTATCGTTGCTTAGTGGTAACCATTGCACGTAAACATCATGAACTTGGTAACCATCTTTATCGAGCATCAAGGTTGCGTCGGTCCAGCCTAACTCAATAGCACGCTGTAATACTTCAAGATTGTTTAAATCTTCAACGTAGCTAAAGTGCCAACCAAACTCGATATCGTTAGACAAAGCATAGTTAACATTAAGGCCCCAGGTATCACCACGGGCATTACCTAAACCAACGTGCTCATAACCTTCCACATCATCGCCATTGAGTTTGATATCATTGTGACTAAAGCTAGCGCCAAGCTCTAAACCTTGATACCAATAGTTTGCCTTTAACTCAAAGCCCTTGGTTTTCAAGGTACCGACATTTTCATAATAAGTGCCTTGACCATTTTGATCCAAGATCACGTTATCAATATCACTTTGATAAACCGCGGCCGATACCTGCCAATTGTCCTGTTGATAAATTAAACCAATTTCCGTATTTTCAACTTCTTCAGCGGCTAATTCAGGATCAATCACGGCGCCATTAAGGGTGAAAGCGTCGCCAACTTCTTTGCCACGCATTGCTTGTGCATAACTTAAGTTTATTTGCCAATTATTATTAATATCGTAATTAAGGCCAACATTAGGACTAAAACCATCGCTATCAATGGTGCTGCCGGTATTTTGTTGCTCTAAATCGTATTGATCATAACGTAGCCCAAAACTCAAAAGTAAGTCATCATGCAGCTGCCAGTGGTCTTGAATATAAAGGCCAGCGACTGTGCCTGTTTCTTGTGCTTCTTCACCGCCACCAGGTTCAAGCGAGCCTGAATCGACGGTATCTTTGCGGTATTCGAGCCCATAAGTTAATGAATGAGCGGCTAAGTGACTGGTATTGCGAATATCGAAACCATGAGATTTAACTTGCCCTTCAAAAAGCCCCCACCTGCCATCTTGGGTAACAGACGATTGAGTATGGTAAATGCTTGTTTCTAAGTTGACTAATTCACTGGCTAACCACTGATGATTAAAGACCAACGTATCACGCTCGCCAGTGATCGGATATAAAGTAGCACCCTCTAAAATGACCCAGTTAGGTTTACTGCTAAGCTCACCTTCTTCAACACGATTTTCATAACTGAGGCTAATGGTCTGGTTGTCGCTAAGCTCACCGTTAATTTTTACAAAGCCCATGCTTTGCTCTGCGGCTGTGCCAAATATCTCGTTGCCCTTGCCATCTTCGATGTTATCGCTATCGACTTTGACGTAAGAGCCTAACAAGCCCCAGTTATCATTTAATTTACCATACAGCGTACCGCTGGTTTTAAGACCATCATTGCTAAAGTAACCAGCTTTAATCATGCCGCCAAATTGCTTGTCATCCTCAAGCAAGTCATCGACATTTTTTGTTTTAAAACGAATCGAGCCACCAATAGCGCCCGCGCCACTGGTGGCTTCACCAGCCCCGGCTTGCACTTCAACTGCTTGTAATAACTCAGGCTCAATCGAAACACGACCAACATGGTGAAATAAGCTACTGGTTTGAGGCGCACCATCAACGGTGACATTTAATTGGGTATCTTCTAAACCACGCACAAAGATCTTTTGTGCAATACCAGTACCACCGACAGTGACCGCAGGATCCTGACGAAATATTTCAGATAAATTATTCGCTTGATATTTTTCCAAATCTTCCGCTGTTATCTCGGTGTTGGTTGCTTGGCCAACCACTACCAGAGCTTCAATTTGTTCTTTATCACTTTGTTTCATTTCTTGTGCTATCGACGTTGCTGGGGTCAGCGCTAAAGAAACGGCGATTGCCAGTGGTGTTAAACGCTTATTCAAATACATTGGTTTCATAACCTGCCTTTATGTAAAAATTCACATCAACTAACTTATTGAGTGCGAATTATTACCATTTACAGCAAAATTGAAAGCGCTTTTACAATTGTTACATTTGAAACCACTGTTATGCAGGTATATAACTAGGCCTTAGGCACCTTAATCGTCATTAGCAGACCCCCAGTGGCGACATTGCTCGCGATGACTTGTGCTCTAATTGCCGCTAATTGACGTCTTGCTAACGCCAAGCCTAAGCCGAAACTATTGCCCTGCGCCGCTCTAGACTTATCAACGCGAAAGAAAGGTTTAAAGATAGTGGCTAAATATTTATCGGGCACCCCTGGGCCTTGATCAATAATCTTGATATAAACGTCATTATCATTTTCAGACACCTTAATCGTGACTGTTTTACCGCTTGGGGTATAACGTAACGCATTGCGCAGAATGTTTTCTATACCCTGCCCTGCGGCACGATGACTGCTATTTTCCACCACCGCACTATCAAGAAAATCACACACGATCTGTCGATCAGGAAACTCAAATCTAGCGTCTTCCACTAACACATCAAGCAAATCAATTAACTCAAGCGACTCTTGCTGTAATTCGGGTTGTTCATTTTCAAGCCAAGCGAGATTGAGGGTGTCTTCCACCAATTTTCGAATATGTTTAGATTCACGATCGATCCGATCGATATTATCAGCGACATCAGCAGTCGATTTTACCGCCTCTAATGCAATATCTAAACGGGTCAATGGCGTTCGTAATTCATGAGACAAATCAGCAATAAGTTGGCGCTGGCTAATAATCTGTTCACCAATTCGGATTGCCATTTGATCAAATGCACTGGCCAAATCTGAGAAATCATCATTGCGATCGCCTACTAGCTCTTGAGCGCGGGTCTGGAAATCTCCTTTACTGAAATGTTTTGTCGCGATTTGTAATTGCGATAATGGTTTTAAAATGTGCCGATAAAGCATGAAAGTGAGCAACGCCAATAGAATGGTCGGTAAAATAATTTGAAACGCAACTTTGGTGTGCCGCCAATAAACGCCAGGCCTCATTCGATCGGGTAAACGGATCAAAAAACTCGCCTCTTTAGCTTTGAATGGCACTTCCATCACAGGATTAGCAGTAAAATATAAATGTATTTTCCACTCGACATTACGCCCCATATTGTAACCATCATGCAGCCTTTCCATCGCTTTTGATCCTGCCAAGTGGGTGATTTTATGACTTGCAATAACGACCGAGGTTTCTTCTTGTTCTGCTAATGCATTAGCCCAGCTATCAAGCGCCTGTTGGTCACCATTAAGGTATAAACGTTCTGCTTGCGCGCCCCACTCGTTTAACTTTTGTCGGTCGTCGAGTGCTAAATAACTCATACCGTCTTCTGTTTGAGAGGTCAGCAAACTGATGACATAAAATAGCGCTACCACTGCGGTTGCAATAACTAAGCACAACTTCCAATATAAGCGACGGTTCATATTAAACAATACCCCTTACCATGACTTGTTTGCAGCCGATCACCTTGCCACTTGGCGTCATTTAATTTGCGCCTCACTCGGCTTAAATGCATATCGAGACTGCGATCATAAGCGGCCATATTTCTATTCAAAACACGTTGATATAAATAGGCTTTACTGAGAACCTCATCGCGATTAAGCACTAATTCCCACAACAGTTTAAATTGAATAGGGGTAAACTCTAAGGTCTTTTTATTAACAACCACGCTTTGCTGACGATGGTTAATCGTCAGGCCATCAAGCTGTATTTCAATCTTTGACAATTCACTTTGCACATATTGACTGCGCCGTAATAATGCTTCAATTCGCAGCAGCAACTCTACGGTACTAAAAGGTTTAGCCACATAATCATCAGCCCCATGACTAAACCCTTGAATTTTCTCTTGTTCGGCACCTTTTGCGGTCACCATGATGACCGGTGTTTGACAGGACTTGCGTAATATTTTTAATAATGAAAAACCATCGCGCTCGGGTAACATCACGTCAAGTAAAATAAGGTGATGCTGGCGCGAAGCAGCGCGCAACAAGCCTTGCTCACCGTCAAAACATTGCTCGACTTCATAACCTTTCGACCTTAACAACTCAGCCAGCTGTTCGTTGAGAATAGCGTCATCCTCAATCACTAAAATGTTCTGCACATTCATCACCTTACTTCTAAGAACAAAGTGTAAGATATTAATCAATTGAGATTTTAGTATCAACACATATCGAAGTGATAATGATATCTACTCACATTATCATTAGGGTGGTGGTTAAGTTAATTAAGCACAGTTGTACCCTCCAAATGCTAGATGCGCAAAAGGCTGCGTTCGTTAGAGTGGAGCCTTTTACAAAATAGGCGATTGGTAATGCCGTCTACGTTAACCATGTTTCACTGACTAGCTCGCCGACATGGATGTCGGTAGTAGAGCAATGCATTAGCCCAAGGATGGGCGTAATTAGGATAATACAGGAGCAATTACCGAGGCGCTTTAAGCCTGTGGCATCATACCTGTCATTGCAATTAACCAAATCTAGATGCGCAAAAGGCTCCGTTCGTTAGAGCGGAGCCTTTTACTAAATAGCTAATTGGCAATGATGTGCAAGCGACTGCATGGATGCAAGAGGTAGAGCAATGCATGGAGCACATTGCCGAGATGCACGAGTGCCGCGAGCACAGGATGTGCAAGAGCGGTGGCTAAGTCGTTCTTTGCGTGGCTACGAGCAATATCTCGCACTGACTCCGTCAGCGACGAACACCCGTTAGTATTCTTTATAGACTTAAAACGAAAAAAGCCCCAGTCTTTCGACTGAGGCTCTATTCTAATACCATATATGGACCCTCTCCTATTGCAAGACAATTTAGATCTTTGAAATAGAGTACATTGCAGCCATATATCCGGCTTTTTATGAGGCAATATTATTGCCTCTAGCCCTGATGGATTTCCGCCCCTATCACCTCATCAATTCTCGCGGCTTATTTACAGCCCTTGGTATTATAAGGTTTCCTATAGGGCAGTGCTGAACTGTATCCCATCAATCTCTATTATCGAGCAAATAAAAAGGTAAATCTTACTACTAGGTCCTTACGTTCTGCTTACTTCTGAGTGTTGCTAAATTTGTAGTTTTCTTGGTGATGTAACATCGCCCAAGCCATTCTTGCCATTTTATTGGCCAGTGCTACCGTCGCGTTATTGAAACTACTTCGCCCTTTTATGGCTTTAGCCCATAAACTGACCCTATCTGTTTTATTATCACAGTGTCGTAACGCGGAGCGTGCACCATTAATTAACTGCGTTCGTAAATAGGTATTTCCACGCTTGCTAATTCCCATCAAATTGGCTTTACCACCAGTTGAATGTTGCCGAGGGACAAGGCCAAGCCAAGCGGAAAGATGACGACCGCTATTAAAATCTTTACCATCGCCGATACCTGCATATAAGGCTGTCGCGTTAATTGGGCCTATGCCATTCATCGTACTAAGCTGCTTACAAATATCATACTTATTGCATATGCTTAATATTTCTTTATCAACGACTTTTATCTCTTGCTCTAGTTTGTTTAATTCTTCATATAAATCATTAAAATAACGTCTGGCGTTAACGCTTAATTCATTGTCAGCTGCTTCAATCAATCCTGGTAATTGAGATTTCAGATGATGAACACCTTTTGGAATAACCAACCCGTATTCTGCTAACAGCCCCCGTATCTGATTACTCAGCGCCGTTCTGTTTTTCATTAACCGCTCTCTGACTCGGTGCACCATTTGAATATCTTGCTGCTCTAAAGATTTAAGTGGCACAAAACGCATGTTCTTTCGCTGTGAAGCTTCTGCTATTGCTTCGGCATCGTTATAGTCATTTTTATTGCCTTTTCGATATGGTGTAACAAACTGTGGCGCGATAGCTTTCACCACATGCCCACAACGAATAAGTACTCTTGTCCAATAGTGAGTACTGCCACAAGCTTCCATAACGACAATACCAGGCGCTAAGTTAACAAAGTAATCAGCGACTTTTTTCCTAGTCAGCTGTTTTCTTTTAAGCAACTTGCCGTTTTTGTCCATCTGAACCAAATGAAAAGTAGATTTGGCGATATCTAAACCAATTGTTATATTGTTCATGTGACCCTCTCTTCTTTTATATAGATGCTCAACACCTATATTGGCTCTTTTGAAGCTGAAAGTGGAGCGGAGAGGGTCCATACCATTAATTCCGTTAATTTTGTGATCTAATGCGGCTTATGTAAAGGGAGCGTATATGACTCAAACTATTTCACAATTAATTG